>JBLIOB010000163.1:0-9020 GCA_047639575.1 Parvicellaceae bacterium | reverse complement strand
TAATAAACGTGATCTTCAGAAAATCGTTTACTCAACCCTGGATTATCTCGATGCCAGAAGCCACCAAACCATCCAAAGTAACTCCACTCTAGCTTTTGATCAGCTGGCATTGTGCGTATAACAACCACTTTATCTGCGCCTAGTTCAACAGCTCTCTTTATTGGGATCGGATCGCTCCAACCTCCGTCCATTAGTTTTAAATCATCAAACATGCAATAGCCCTTCGTTAAAAACGGTAGCGTAGAAGAAGCGCGCATCATCTTATGCCATGATCTTAATTCTGGTTGCAGGTAAACCGCTTCACCATTTGCCATATTAGTTGCAACAATTTCTACTAACTTATTCTTTATGTTAGTCAAAGCGATGCTTAAATCTAACGGATGATGCCTCATCGAATATTTCTGCAGGTACTCTAAGTTTACATAACCTTCTGATTTGAAGATTTGCTTTAAACTGATGAATTTCTCATCAGAGAAAATAGATGATAAAATCTGAAACGTATCTCTATATTGATTAGCAATATAATAAGACATGCACATGGCGCCACCGCTAACTCCTATGTAAATATCGAATGGATTAAAATCCGAAGCCATAAAGGAATCTAAAATCCCAGATGTAAATACTGATCGAAGGGATCCTCCTTGAACCACTAATGCCGTTTTTCCACTCATTGGATCAAATTAACGGATTCTTGTTAATAATTGTTCGGAAAAGTTGAACCATTTTAATGAATATCCATTATATTCATGCGGAGTTTAAGGAAATAAAAATCATATTCAGTATGACGTTAGAGCAGAAGTTGAGAACATTCTTCAGGAAGTATGACCCGTCAAGGTTAAGATTAGCGAAGCAAATGGCGAGGAATTTTAGAGGGCAAGATGATGCGGTTATGAAGCATCTAACAAAGGTGTACGCCACTGGTGGGCCAGCTGCACTTATTGAAAAAGGAGTGCGAAGACCAAAGAAAAAAAGAGAAATTGAAGCTGTTGAAGAAGAAGAGAACTTGGTTCTTGCGGATGCAGTAGATGAGGTTGTCGAAGAAGAAATGGTTGCAATTGAGCAAACAATTGAAGATTCAGATGAAGTTGTAATTGATGATGCAGACGAGGATTCTAATAAAGATTCAGTAGAAAGCATAATCGATGATTTAGACGATTAAAAGCAGTAAAATTTTAAGTAACCTCTGTTCCTTTTTGGAATGGAGGTTTTTTTATGCCCTGATTTTTGGCACAATAATTTCATCATAATAGTAGTTAATATAGATACCCCTCAAGTTTTCAGAAAGTATTAAAGCCACATTTATATCCATAAACATAACGTTATGAGATATTTACTTGCTTTTATAATATGTGCTTTATTGATTCTTGGAGTGGCATCTTGCGCTGCTAAGAATAAAACCAGCGTTAAGAAATGTGACGGAAAAAAAGGAGTTAAAACCGGTATGGGAGTAATGTAAAAGATTCAACGGTCATCTAATTTAATGTTAGTAGGTAGGAATAGGTAATTAATCGATTAGATTTAAGTCTCTGACTAATTACGTTGAATACAGTGCAGAAAACTGTAACAAAAATCCTTCAGTTGTAGTATACTTATAGAACTGGCACTTACCCCTTAATCATTTACGCAAGAATCCAGAGGTATAAAAGTTATACTTTCTTGTAGGTTAAGTAGTCCCGTTTAATATTAACGCTACATGCAGAAGAAACTTTTAATCAGTTTATTCTGTTTCAGTTGGTCTATCGCATCTTTCGGCCAAGATATAGGTTTGCTTGCTGCACTAAGCCCTACGTCTGGTTGCGAAATTAGCTCAACTGAAACCGTAACTGTTCAAGTATTTAATTATGGTGCTTCTACGTCATCATCATTTAACGTTTCATATAAAATTAATGGAGGGGCAGCGGTCACTGATGTTGTTGCACTTGGTTTATTTCCTTCTTTAACAGGCTATACACATACTTTTTCTGTATCTGCGGACCTCTCTGTTCCAGGAACATATACTTTTCAATTATACACATCACTTGCTGGTGACATTAATTCTACAAATGATACGATTAATGGATATGTTGTGATTTCAGATGCTAATACAGTTGGCGGTGTTGTTAATAGTTCTGGAAGTGTATGTCTTTCAGGAAACTCTGGAACTTTAACTTTAACTGGTGAAATTGGTTCTATACTTAATTGGGAATTTTCTGATGACTTTGGCGGTTTATGGAATAATATTTCAAACACAACAAATTCAGAGTCTTTCTTAAACCTACCAACTGAAACATGGTATAGGGCGATTGTTGATAATGGATTTTGCCCTACAGATACATCCTCTATAGCGCAAATGACTATTGACCTGCCAACTATTGGAGGTTCGTTGTCAGGGCCACTAGTTGTATGTATACCTCCTAACAGTGGTTCTGTCAATTTAAGTGGGGAATTGGGGAGCATTGTTGATTGGGAAAGTTCTATTGACGGTGGAGTCACTTGGAGTTCTTTGTTTAATACAACTTCTTCAGAGTCGTTCACCAATTTGGCCGTAACAACTTGGTACAGAGTGCCAATACAGAATGGTTCTTGCGCTATGGCATATTCAGATACCGTTATAGTGAATGTTCAGGCAGGGGCGGTTGGCGGAATATTCACAAGTGGAGATTTTGCAGTTTGTGATAGCGCTAATTCAGGAACAATATCAGTTAATGGATATTCTGGAGTTATTGGAAGTTGGGAGGAATCGACTGATGGAGGAACTTTATGGGATACTATTGTTAATTCAACTGATTCATTAAATTACCTTAATATTACTGTTACGACAGTTTACAGAATGATTGTGCTTGGCTGCGTTGACGACACTTCAAATTTGTTGACAGTTACTGTAGATGCTATGCCTATTGGCGGAACCGTAATGACAGATACCACTGTATGCGAACTTGTTAATTTTGGGTATTCAAACTTGTCAGGACATTCCGGAAGCATCCTAGACTGGGAAAAGTCAACTAATGGAGGGGGAATTTGGTCTGGGCTAGGGAACACTACTGTAACTAATGATTTTAGCGGTATATCAACTACAACAATGTATCATGCGATCATGGGTTCAGGGGTTTGTCCAAATGAAGTTTCAAATGATATCACAGTAACTGTTGATCCTACCTCTCAGATAGGATCAGTTTTAGGGCCTTTATCTGTTTGTGAAATTGCAAATTCTGATTCAGTTTATTTATCCGGATCAATTGGCTCAGCGATTAATTGGAATGAATCTTCAGATGCTGGTATTACTTGGGACAGTGTTGGATCAGGAAATTCCCATTCTTTTATTAACCTTACAAATACAGCCTATTATCAGGTCATTATCCAAAGTGGTGTTTGTTTGCCTGATACAGGTTATTTTAATGTGAATGTGGACTCTATAACAAATCCTGGGTTGTTGAGCGCAAATGACACAGTTTGCTTTGATCAAAATTCAGGAACTTTATTTTTATCTGGAAACAATGGAGTAATACTGGAGTGGCAAAGTTCTATTGACGGTAGCGCCTGGAGCTCAATTCCATTAACTACAAATAATTATTCATATGTAAATATTCTTGCAGCGGAATATTACAGGGTGGAAGTAGTTAACGGAATTTGTCCTCTGGTTTATTCCAATGTTGTTTTTCTTGATATGCATCCGGTTAACTACTTTATATCTTCGGATACAACAATTGATGCTGGAGACCAAGCAACGTTAACAGCTACGGGAGGTGCAAGTTATTCATGGTCGCCTTTTTCTGTATTGGACGGAACTACTGGTTCTTCAGTGCAAGCGTCTCCAATATCATCTACTTATATAACTATTGAAATTACCGACACTTTTGGCTGTGTTTATCAGGATTCCATATTTGTTACGGTTTTAAATAGTCAAATTGTAATTGCCAATTTAATCACCAGGAATGGTGATGGTTTAAATGATGTTTGGAAAATTAGCGGTGTAGAAGATGGAGGCGTTGTAAACGCGCTCGTATTTAATAATAACGGACAAGTAGTATATCAGTCGTCAAACTACAATAACGATTGGTCAGGGGAATATTCAGGCGGATCGCTACCTGACGGAACATATTATTACGTTGTAAACATTAACAACACTGGGGTTGAAAAGACTGGCAGTTTAGATTTACATTCTAGGAATTAATTTGAAAAAGATAATATACATATTAGTTATTATAATGTCTACCGTTGTTTACGGACAGCAACTGCCTATCAGTAATTTTTCCGAATATGCACATTCTACTTTCAATCCATCATTGGCTGGGCAAATGTCCAAAATGAATGTAAGCCTGATTCATCGATCATGGTGGTCAGGAATTAATAACTCACCCAGTAACCAATGGTTAGTTGGAGAATGCAGCTTAAATGAGAAAAATGGGATTGGAATAGCGGTTAACAGAGATGTGAGAGGGTTGAATAATCGGATAAATGTTAACGGAAATTATTCATATGGAATTAAATTAACGGATGACAGTAGGTTGCTGTTTGGACTTGGAGCTAAATGGGAGCAGTATTCAGTTGCTTTTGAAAATTCAGTTGTTGTAGATCAAAATGACCCAGTTGCAAATATGGGAACAGTCAAAGAGTCTGTTTTTGATGCTAATTTCGGTATGACATATGTGAATGGAGGGTTACTTGTTGGGCTATCATCTCTTAACCTATTGGGAATGGACAGTGAAAATACTTTTACAAACCTTTCTCAAAATTATTTCTTTCATGTTTCAAATTTGTTTGAATTAACAACTGACATAGATTTAACTCCAAGTTTATTTGTAAGGTATATGGATCGCACTCCTATAGCTTTTATGGCAGATGTTAATGTTGGGTATAAAGATTTTATTGAAATCGGTATTGGTTACAATCATGGTTATGCTATAAATGCTAATCTCGCATTGTATTATAAAAACTTTTATATGGGCTATTCTTATGATATTGGTATTAATGGTGTTTCAAACCTTGGCCTAGGTCATGAAGTGATGATTGGGTTTAGAAAGACTTTAGTTAAAAGGGATGCTGATTTTGTTGATGAATCTGGTTTTTTTATGACAGAAGAAGAGGCAACTAAAAAGGTGTTTGAATTAATTGATGAGTATTTTGTAACTGCTGAATCTTCCAAAAGTGAAAAACACAAGCAGTACGTAATGGAAAAGCTAAGAACGGAAATTCATAAATATTTGCCATATATCAGTAAGGAACAGAGAGAACAGCTAGAAGGTCAAATTTTAAAGTAAGCCACATTAGATTGATTAGAGTATGAAAAACGCAATTAAAAGATATCATATAATTACAGTGCTGTTAATGTTTCCATTATTAACTTTTGGACAAATTAATCTTGGAACTGTTTCTAATTTTGCACTCTTTACAAGTAGTGGTGCAGTTTCTAATACTGGAGTATCTAATGTTACAGGTGACGTAGGTTCAGATCTTGGTGCTGTTTCTGGTTTTGGAATTCCATCAATTTTAGTTGGGACTGAATATACTGCCGATGCCGTAACAGCTCAAGCTAAAATAGATTTAGCTACAGTTTATACTCAGTTAACAACAGAACCAGTAACTAATAGTAGTCATACCCCGGCATTTGGTAGTGGAGAAACTCTAAATGCAGGAGTATATACTATAGCTGGAGCTGGCTCTTTGGCAGGAGTCCTCACTTTGGATGGTTTAGGAGATACTAACGCAGTATTTATTTTTAGGTTTGGAGGTGCATTTGCTGTAGGTGCTGCTTCGTCTGTTGTTTTAACTAATGATGCAAGATACTGTAATATCTATTGGGTGGCAGAGGGAGCTCTTTCCGTTGGAGCAAACTCAATAATGAAAGGTACACTATTGGCTAATAATGCAGCAGTTTCAGCTGCTAACGGATCAAATATTGAAGGGAGATTGCTTTCTACTACTGGAGCAATAGCTTTTGGACCTGCTACAATAGGTATTCCAGTTTGCACAAGTGTGCCACCACCACCACCACCGGTTCCTGATCCATGTTGTAGTTTCGGATATGGTTCAGCAATCGATTTTGTTCTTTTTACAAGTAATGGAGCATTGTCTAATTCTGGGACATCTACTTTTACAGGAGACATAGGTTCAGATCTTGGCTCTATTTCTGGTTTTGGAGCTCCAACAATTGTAAACGGAACTATCTATAATACTGATGCTGTAACGGCTCAAGCTAAAGTAGATTTAGCTACAGCTTATACCCAGTTAATGGCCGTGCCATGTACAGGTTGTAATACTCACGCACCTGCATTTGGTAGTGGTGAAACTCTAACTACTGGAGTCTATACTATAGCTGGAGCTGGTTCTTTGGCTGGAGTCCTTACTTTGGATGGTTTAGGAGATACTAATGCAGTATTTATTTTTAGGTTTGGGGGAGCATTTGCAACCGGAGCCTTATCATCTGTTGTTTTAATAAATGGAGCAAGATATTGTAATGTCTATTGGGTTGCAGAAGGTGCTGTTTCCATGGGGGCATCAACAATAATGAAAGGAACAATGATAACTAATAATGCTGCAGTTTCAGCAGGTGCTAGTTGTGATATTGTTGGGAGAATGCTTTCAACAGCCGGAGCAGTATCTTTTGGTCCTGGAACAATAACTCATTCAAATTGCCCCTTTATTTGTGACACAACTTTGGTTGCAAATATCACACCTGACCCAGCGATAATTTGTCCTGGTGATACGGGTATAACTTTAACTGTGAATACCACAGGAGGGGTTCCTCCTTTCAGTTATCAATGGAATACTTCAGATACGTCACAATCTATCTTTGTTGGCGCAGGAACTTATACGGTGGTAATTAGCAATATAACTGGCTGTCCACCAGTAGCTGCATCAGTATTAGTTACTCAAATACCTGGAACAATTAGTGCTAATGCGGGCCCCGATCAAACAGTATGTACTAACGCAACCATAGTATCGTTATCTGGAGGTGTAACCGGAAGTACAGGAGGAATGTGGTCTGGCGGAGCTGGTGTTTATAATCAAAGTGATCAAGATACGGTAGTGGATTATTACCCCACTGCAGCCGAAATAGATTCAGGGTCAGTAACGTTAACATTAATTAATACTGGCACTGGAACTTGCCCGGCAGATTCCGATGAGGTTACTATCACTTTTGTGGACTTTGATGGTGTAAATACGGTTGTACCTAATAATATAAGTTGTTTCGGAAGTAATGACGGAAGTGCTTCGATCTCATCTGTTGGAGGGACACCAGTTTATACTTATTCTTGGAATACTACCCCGATTCAAACAGGTAGCTCTGCAATTAATATACCTCCTGGTACTTATACTATTGATGTTGCGGATGGGTTAGGATGCCCAACCACTGAAACTGTAACGATTACTGAACCAGCAATTTTAACGAGTACCTTTACACAGTCTAATGTCTCCTGTTTTTTCGGGTCTGATGGAACAGCAATCGTTACGCCATTTGGAGGTACAGGGCCATATTCTTATAGTTGGTCTCCTTCAGGAGGAACCGATTCAACGGCCACAGGATTGGGGCAAGGTACATATACAGCTACCATTACTGACGCGAATGGCTGTCAGGATTCTACAGTTATTACAATAACACAACCTACATTTTTGTCTTCTACTATTACTGGGTTCCAAAACGTAAATTGCTTTGGAGGAAATGATGGTACCGCAACAGTAACAATGTCTGGAGGAACTCCAGGATATACATTTCTGTGGGCACCAACCGGAGGAAACTCTCAGACAGGTACTGGATTATTTGCTGGAAGCTATACCATAACCGTTTCAGATTCTAATGGATGTCAGGCCTTGGCAAATGTTATAATAACAGAGCCTTTAGCTCCTCTTTCGTTGACATACACAATGGATTCTGTGGTTTGTTTTGGCGAGTCAAATGGAACGGCTACTGTTACAGTTGCTGGAGGTACAGCTCCGTATACTTATTCTTGGATCGGAAGTACAAGTACCACAGATGTAGCTCCTTCATTGATTGCTGGAGTCTACACGGTAACTGTTACAGATTCTAATAATTGTGTAATAACGCAATCCATTACAGTTCTGGAACCTCCATTATTAAGTTTGTCTCCTTCATATTCAAGTAGTACCTGTGGATTGTCTAACGGACAGATTAATGCCAATCCTTCAGGTGGCGTAACGCCTTATACATTATTATGGAGCAGTGGTGAAACCACTAATACAGTCACTAATGTTGGAGCTGGAACTTATATTGTTACCGTTACCGATTTAAATGGATGTTCTGCGATAGATAGTATTGTAGTTGTCAACGCAACTGTTCCTTTAGATATTTCGATTAGTTTACAAACGAATGTTTCCTGTTTTGGAGGAAATGATGGAACTGCAACCGTATCCATGATTACCGGAACAATACCGCTTTCCTATTCATGGACTCCAACCGGAGGTGGCGGGCAAACTGGCCTAGGTCTGAGTAACGGTCAATATATCGTTTCAGTAATTGATGGAAACGGCTGTACTGATGCTGATACCGTTTTAATTACCCAGCCATTAGCTCCGCTTACAATGACCACCGCCACATTTGATGTATTATGTAATGGAGGTACTAGTGGATTTGCAAGTGCATCAGCATCAGGAGGAACGAGTCCTTATAGCTACAGTTGGACCAATGGAGATTTAGATAGTTTGGCAAATAATGTAGGAGTAGCTAATTACGTAGTAACTATCACAGATTTAAACGGCTGTAGTATAGACAGCACCTTAACAGTTAATCAACCATCATTGCTTCAGGTGTCTATGAGTCAGACCAATACGAGTTGTAATGGCTCATCGGATGGTGAAGGAGTAGGTACTCCAACGGGAGGAACTTTACCATATACTTATTTATGGACCAATGCAGATGCGGATAGTATTGCCAATGGCATCACAGCAGGAAGTTATGGCTTAACTGTAACTGATGGGAATGGATGTACAATAACAGACAGTGTAACGATTACCGAACCACAATCCTTAAACGTATCATTCACACAAACGAATGTAAGTTGCAATGCTGGATCAGATGGAGAAGG
>JBLIOB010000162.1:0-9084 GCA_047639575.1 Parvicellaceae bacterium | reverse complement strand
CCCACCCCAAGAACGAGACGGAGGCAAGATTGAACAGACGGGTCGAAGTGAAAATCACCAAGATTTAATGTCCAAAATTCTCTTAATTGAAACCTCAACTAAAACATGTTCAGTTGCGGTAAGTGAAAATGGAAGTACCATTTGCATTAAAGAACACACCTCAGAAAATTATACCCACTCTGAATTCCTTCACGTGTACATTCAAGAGCTTCTGAATAAAAATGATATCGCTCTACCTAATTTAGATGCTGTTTGTGTTTCCAAAGGTCCGGGATCGTATACTGGTTTACGAATAGCAGTATCCACTGCAAAAGGATTGTGTTTTGGCGCAGATTTGAAATTACTATCCATCACAAGTCTTCAATCATTGTCAGAACTCGCTAGATCGAAATATCCCCACTACGACTATTATATCCCTATGCTCGATGCCAGAAGGATGGAAGTGTATACGCAAGTATTTAATTCAAAAGGTGTAGCGAAATCAGATGTAGATGCCCACATATTAGATGAGTCTTCTTACGATAGCTTCTTGGCGAAAGGGAAATGTTTATTTTTTGGAGACGGTTCTGAAAAAAGTAAAGAGTTGCTTCAAAATGAAAATGCATTTTTCGAAGATATAGCGCCAAGCGCTTCCGGAATGTCCGAATTAGCAGATGGTAAATTCGATTCTAAATCGTTTGAAGATGTGGCCTATTTTGAGCCTTTCTACTTAAAAGACTTTGTAGCTGGAAAGAAGAAACAAAATTGATCGACCTAGTAAAATTCGTAAGTAAACTTCGTAATTGTAATTGTTTTGGTAGTCATGTTCTTTGTCAGTTGGCTTTCCATCAACATAGTTTTCCCATTATATAAGATCTTCCTTAGCGTTTTATGGATTCCGTTCTTATAAATATTGTGTTCAATTAAATTGCCCTGCTCATCATAAATGTACTCATTGGTAGTCTTGTTGGCCTTGTCAAGATTTAATTGTTCGATCTTTTTAGATACTTGCCCCTTGAAATCATATTCAAATAACGTTTTTGATCTTCGATTTCCAATGACCGTTTTCGTTGAGATTTCCTTTAAATATCCATTAAAATCCTTCTTAATATATTCTTCCTTAAATGACCTTTTATAATTATTAAAGTGGAGTCTCTTTACAATTAAATCTGAAGGCTGTTGGTATTTGTACTCTTCAGACACAATAACATATTGCTTCTTTAATTCGAAATTGAATTTGTTTTTGCCTGCATTATCATCTCGACAGTAAGTCTTCTCAATCACTCTTCCTAAAGTGTCATATATGTAGTTGTCAGAGAAAAACCCGTAAGTATCACTTTTCCTTTTTAAAGTCAGTAAATCCGAATCCCCTAAGTATTCGAAATACACGATAGAAGTGTCAATAATTCCAGTAACGCTTTTGAAGGTGTTAATAGAAGATGTTTGTCTACCAATACTATCAAATTCAAATATTTCGACTAAATTTTGCTTGCGAATAATGTCCAATTCTTTTTTAAATGAAATGGTTCCGTTCATCGATTTCACACCATTTGCTTTCATGAACCTGACATTGAAAAAAGGCTTGTCAGAGAATGCACCACATTGTCTATTATCAATCTGTTGACCAAAACAAACATTAGACATTAACAATATTAGCACTAAAATTCTCATTCAATTAAGCTGATTGCTTCATTTATAGTTGATACCGGAGCAGCGCATCCGCCATTCTTGCAGACAAAAATAGTTGTTTCATCAGTCTGACATCGACCTTTGAAAATTGATAGTTCACTTTGTTTTGAACAATTTAAGATGGTCACGTTTAATGGCACCATTGACCTTAGTTTCGCTGACGTCAATTCTGGGTTAATTCCACTTACTACAACTTCTACATGTTGGTCGATTAGTTCAAGCCCTAGCATTCCCCAATTGGTATAACCAGACGGATATTTTGGAAATTTGTCCCACATATTTGACAGCATTTGTTTAGCCATGCTTGAGTATGAAGGGTTACCAAAATAGTTCCCTAATTTGAAGAGACATTTTGCCATTTCGGAATTAGATGCTGGAATAACGTTGTCTGTGACTTCTTGCTTGTTAGCAATTAACTGTTCGCCATTTTTATCTGTGAAATTGAACATTCCATTCTCCGAACTAAAGAAATTTTCTATTGCATATTGTGCAATTAGATTAGCCATATGGATATAGTGCTCATCTGATGAAGCTTCGAATAGAGAAATGAAGCCTGCAGTAATGAAACTGTAATCTTCTAAGAAACCGTCTATTTTAGGGACTCCTTGCTGATGCGTGTGAAATAATTTACCAATGGGAGTTAGTACTTGCGATTCAATAAATGAAGCGCAAGATTTAGCCAACTCCAAATATTCATGTTGACCAGTCGCCAAATACGAGTCCACTAAGCCAACTATAGTAAGTCCATTCCAAGAACTAATGATTTTATCATCAAGACCTGGCATGATTCGAGGGATTCTTGCTTTTTTCAGCTTAGCCTTAATGTTGGTCAACTGATCCGATTCTTCAAAGTTGTTTCGAAGAAGAATATAATTTCCATCTTCCCATAAACCTTGATCATTCAGATTAAAATAGTCTTTAGCGATTAGAAAATCACTTCCTAAAATCGTTTTGAATTCCTTTTCATTCCAGACATAATATTTACCCTCTACGCCTTCAGAATCAGCATCGAGGGCCGAATAGAACCCTTCATTATCAGCGAGTAATTCTTCTTTTAAAAAGCCAATGGTTTCTGTGATCACCTGATGATATTCCTTGCTTCCAGTTCTCCAATAAGCTTTAGCATATAGAGAAAGTAACTGGGCGTTGTCGTAAAGCATTTTCTCAAAATGAGGGACCTTCCAATGTGCATCAACACTGTATCGACTAAACCCACCTCCTAATTGATCGTAAATACCGCCACGAGCCATTTTTTCCAAGGTCAAATCAACAAAATTCAATACCTGGGGATCTTTTTTAAGTTGGCCGTAAGCCTGTAGAAATAAATAATTAGTTGGTAGTGGAAATTTCGGAGCTTGACCTGTTCCGCCATATTTCCAGTCAAAATGGTGCATCCATTGAGTCACCCCTTTGTCTAGATCTTCCAGTTTGAATTCGTGCGGTGGTTTTATTTCAATGAAATCAGAATCTACAATTCCTTGAGCTAATTTCTCAGCATATTCTTTCAGTTTTGGCTGTTCGTTTTGCTGCAGTTCGACTAATCGTTTCAAAACAGTTAACCATTGGTCCATAGGGAAATAAGTGCCCCCGTAGATAGGTTTTTTGTTAGGTAATAAGAAACAGTTTAATGGCCATCCACCTTGTTGTGTCATTATCTGGACTGCGTTCATATAGATTTGATCCACATCTGGCCTTTCTTCGCGATCAACTTTAATGTTAATGAAATGATCGTTCATGAATTTGGCAATCTCTTCGTCTTCAAAAGACTCATGCTCCATAACATGGCACCAATGACATGCAGAATAACCAATGCTAACTAATACTAGTTTTTCCTCTGATCGGGCAAGTTCGAATGCCTCTTCAGACCACGGACGCCAGTCAACCGGGTTAGATTTATGTTGTAGTAAGTAGGGGCTTGTTTCTGAAGCTAAACGATTCAATCTTAAAATTTTAAGTCACTGATTTTGATGTCTTCTACGAAATCAACATCGAACTTTTTACCAATTCCGAAAGCTTTGGCTTTTACTTTGCCTCTGATCCTAAGTTTTGCAGTACCTCCCAGAAGCATGCCTAAACTTGAAAAAAGTCCTTTAGAAAGCTCTTGGTAGCTGCTTTCAAAAACAACATCATGTACCTCTGTGCTATTTTTGAGAAGTTTCATGTCATCTTTCATTTGTGCTTTTCCAAGCATTTTACCATTCAGATATAAATCGAATGTGCTCTTTTTAACCTTAATGTTATAAGTGTTCGGATTCTCGATTTTCATTTTTAATGTGATTTTGACTATGTCACCGCTGACTTTGTCAATCTTGTAATCATCAATCCCTAAAAACTCTACATCCTTGTACTCAAGGCACGAAGTGAAAAGAAAGACACTTAAAAATGCTACTATAATATGTTGATATGATTTGGTCATGTATGAACTAACGCAATTTTTAGTCCAAAACGTGCTTAACCTTGGCATTTTCTTCTTTCAATTTCAGCGCAGCGAAATTATTGAAGAAATGCGGAATCGTTTCAATTCCTTTCAGATAGTTGAAAATTCCATAATGTTCATCCGGTGAATGAATCTTGTCTGAGTCTAATCCGAATCCCATTAACAATGACTTAACTCCAAGTTCTTTTTCAAACATTGCAACGATTGGAATACTACCACCACTTCTCATTGGAATTGGTTTTTTACCATAGGTTTCTGTCATCGCCATACTTGCAGCTTCATATCCAGCAAAGTTCGTTGGCGTAACAAAAGGTTCACCTCCATGATGCGGAGTAACTTTAACTTTTACTCCTGCAGGAGCAATACTATTGAAGTGCGAGATAAATAATTCAGTGATCTCATCTGAAACTTGGTAAGGAACTAATCGCATTGATATTTTTGCATATGCTGTTGATGGCAATACGGTTTTTGCTCCTTCTTTGATATATCCACCCCAAATTCCATTAACGTCAAGGGTTGGCCTAATCGAGTTTCGCTCTAATGTTGTATATCCGGCTTCTCCATGAACATCAGCAATTTCTAAATCAGCCGTATAATCAGCTTTAGAAAATGGTGCTTTATTTAAGTCAATACGTTCTTGAGCCGTTAGTTCAGCTACTTTATCGTAGAACCCCGGGATGGTAATGCGATTGTTTTCATCCGTTAAGGAAGCAATCATTTTAGTAAGGATATTTATTGGATTGGCTACTGCCCCGCCATACAGTCCTGAATGTAGATCTCGATTAGGACCAATTACTTCTACTTCTAAATAAGAAAGTCCCCTAAGGCCTACTGTAATTGATGGCGTGTCGTTTGCAATAATTCCAGTGTCACAGATTAGAATTAGATCACAATCTAAATCTGCCTTGTTTTCCATTACGAAATCTTGCAAATGTTCAGATCCTACTTCTTCCTCACCTTCAATCATGAATTTCACATTACAAGGTAGATTCCCTGTGTTATTCATGTATTCAAAAGCCTTGATCGTCATATACATTTGACCTTTATCATCACATGCACCACGAGCAAAAATTGCTCCTTCTGGGTGGGTATCTGTTTTTCTGATTTCAGGCTCAAAAGGTGGTGTTGTCCAAAGTTCAATTGGATCTGCAGGTTGAACATCATAATGTCCATAGCATATTACTGTTGGAAGCGAATCGTCAATATGCTTTTCTCCAAATACTACCGGATGCCCTTTTGTTTCTACAATTCTAGCATTTGAAATTCCTGCTTCAACCAGTCTAGCTTTAACCATCTCCGCAGTTTTAAGCACATCATCCTTGTATTCTGGATCTGCACTAACTGAAGGGATTCTTAGCAACTGCATCAACTCATTTAGAAATCTTTCCCGATTCTCCTCTATATAATCCTTCACATCACTCATAATTTCTTTGCTTTCAAGGTTATAAAGTTAAGTTTTTTAGTGTAAACATTCACTTTACTATTTTTAGGTGTCCCATTGATAATGCTAATTGATCTGATGTTTAACAATAATTAAGCGATATTTGTTCAAGGCCATTAATAAATCTGTGGTAATAAGTCCTTTAAATTTTGAATACCCTTTAGGGTATTCGTTAGATTTTACCTTATTATTTTTTTTTCAGACGGAAGCAACTATTTTTGCAACTTAATAGTCCTATATGTGTGTCGCAGTAAATTACTAACCGAAATGCTGTTTTTGGAGGATAAAAGACACTTTACAAAAGAAAGCTATGAAAACTAAAATTGCGGTTCTATTGGGAGGACTTCTTATCCCTTTACTAAGTATAAGCCAAGTTACCACCAACAATGCACAAACAGTTGAGTGGTATGTGCAAAATGTTCTTGTAGGAACTGGTGTAACTATCACCAATGTTCAATATAATGGTGGGCCTGCTACAGTGCCAATGCCTTGTGTTGGTGAATTTGCAAATGTTCCAACTGGAGCCGATGTAGGTCTTGTAGAAGGAATGATCATGGGATCAGGAGATATTACAATGGCTTCTCAACTTAATATTGCTGGTTCAAGCAGTTTAGGTGGTACGGGTGCGATGGGGGTTGATACTGATTTGCAATCTATTACAGTTAATCAAATATATGACGAGTGTATCGTAGAGTTTGATTTTGTTCCAGACGGAGATTCTATTAAATTTAATTACGTGTTTGCTTCGGAAGAATATGATGAGTACGTATGTGGTTCTGTAAACGATGCCTTTGGATTCTTTTTAACTGGTCCAAACCCGCTTGGAGGAGCCTATACTGCTCAAAACGTTGCCTTGATCCCGGATCCTGCCTCATGGCCAACTTTAGTATACACCGCTACTGGAGTGTCAATTAATTCAGTTAATTTAGGAGTTGCTGGTAGTGCTGGTTCAGCATCTACATGCACGGCAGTTGATCCAGCATGGACGACATACAATATCTTTTACACACAAAATTTAACTGGAAACTATGAGTATGACGGAAGAACAATTGCACTTCCTGTTGCGGTTCCTGTAATATGCGGACAAACTTATCACATTAAATTGGCCATCGGAGATGGTGGAGATTCAGCGTTTGATTCTGGAGTATTTCTTGAAAAAGGTAGTTTTAGTTCACTTAATACGGTAAATGTATCTGCAGAAGTTGCAAATGGAGATACTATTCTTTACGAAGGTTGTAATGAAGCATTTTTTGCATTTTCAAGACCAGATACTACTTTAGACTTTACGGTTTACTTTAATGTTACGGGAACTGCTACAATGGGTAGCGATTATTCCAATATACCGGATAGTTTGGAAATGCCAGCAGGCGTATTTAACGACACGATTTTTATATTTCCAAATATTGACACATTGGTTGAGCCAACTGAAACAATTGTCATTGAGATATACTATTTAAATTGCTTAGGAACATTTGATACGATTACAGCAACGTTGATAATTACAGATTTTGTTCCATTAACAGCTACAATGAATATTCCACCTGTTGACCCTTGTTTGGCCCCAGATAGTTTGCTGGTTAATTTAGCCTTTACAGGAGGCGGTAGTCTTGATTCATTAAGTTGGGATATGGGGAATGGTACAATAATCATAGATGATACTATTGTTAATTACTATTACACAACTCAAGGAACTTATTACATAGAGATGTACGCTAGAGATGTATGCGGAAATGATACAACGCTATATGATACAGTAGTCTATATAGCTAATTATACAGTTTCAAGTGCGGTTCAACCACCGGATCAAATGTTATGTTTTCCACCTTACGATGTAGATTTTGATGCTGGGTTACCAGCACCTCCAAACGCATATTGGGATTTTGGTGATGGAACAGGAACCTCAACCACGATAAACCCAACATATACATACGCAGATACAGGTTCCTACACTGTAATGTATATCGCTATTGATTCTAGTACTTGCAATATAGCAGATACGGTCTATATGACGGTTTTAATAGAGGCACCTGAGACATTAACTGCTTCAATTGACATTCCGTTCGTAGATCCTTGTTTGGCCCCGGATAGTTTGTTAGTTCACATGGAATTCACAGGGTCAGGCGCAGATTCTATTCATTGGGATATGGGTAACGGTGTTACTTTTATTAACGATACAATGGTTGATTATTACTATACTACTAATGGAGTATACATCATTACAATGTATGCCGAAGATATTTGTGGTAATACGGCAATTATATCAGATACGTTAAGTTATATTGCGGCTGTAACAGCCACCAATGCTATCCCTCCACCAGATCAATTATTATGTGATCCACCGTTTGATGTGACTTTTGATGGAGGAACACCAGCACCACCTAATGCCTTTTGGGACTTCGGTGATGCATCGGGGACTTCAACTACGGTTAGCCCAACATACACTTATGCAGATACAGGAACATACAACGTAATGTTTGTAGCAATAGATTCGAGTACTTGTAATATTGCTGATACAGCTTATATGACAGTTGTTGTTGAACAAGCAGAAACATTTGCTGCCGTGCTTGACTTTGATCCTCCTCCACCTTGTGGATCGGACACAATGTTCTTAGATATGGCTTTCACTGGTTCTGGAGCGGATTCGTTAATCTGGGATATGGATGACGGCAATGTATTTAATACAAATAGTGTAAATCACTATTATACGATTCCTGGTACCTATACCATTACAATGGAAGCGTATGACCTCTTATGTAACAAATCGGAAATAATTTCTCACACTGTTAATTTCTTAGGCGCGCAAGTATTTACTGTAATCGTTCCAAACGTATTCACTCCAAATGGGGATGGCGTGAACGATGAGGTTAAATTTGATGATGCAGATCCAAATGGAAATTTCAATTTCGTTGTATTTAACAGATGGGGAAAGAAAGTATTTGAATCGACTAATCCATTAACGAATTGGGATGGTAAAAATCCAAATGGAAAAGAATTAGAAGATGGATTGTATTATTATGAACTGATCTTCAAGGATCAATGTTCCGCAGAAGAGGAACAAACTAGAACTGGTTACATCCATTTGATGACTAGACAGAACTAAAGGTTTATAAATGTTATTTACTAAGGCTGTTTTCGAAAGAAAGCAGCCTTTTTAGTTTCTGGTAATTTCTGTTTCAGATTACTTTTCAATCAATGACTTGCCCGTCATCTCAACTGGTTGCTGAATGCCCATCAAATCTAAGATGGTTGGAGCCACATCGGCTAAAATTCCATCAGATATAGTATTAACGTCATTACTGAGCACGAAAACAGGTACTAGGTTAGTTGTATGTGCTGTGTGAGGAGAACCATCTTCATTAAACATTTTGTCAGCATTGCCATGATCAGCAATTATCACGAATGAATATTCATTCGGTTTACCTGCTTCTACAACTTGTCTTGCACAATCATCAATGGTTTCAACTGCTTTTATAATTGCTTCAGGTATTCCCGTATGCCCAACCATGTCAGGGTTCGCGAAATTTAAACAAACAAAGTC
>JBLIOB010000161.1:0-9207 GCA_047639575.1 Parvicellaceae bacterium | reverse complement strand
ACTTGTTTCTTTCGCTCCTAACTATCTTCGGGGGAAGAGATTAATTATATCTTCGTAATACCTAATTATTTAAAATGAAAGCATACGTATTTCCGGGACAAGCTTCCCAATTTATTGGAATGGGAAAAGACCTTTATGACAATGTCCCTGAAGCCAAAGAACTCTTTGAAAAAGCCAATGAAATATTAGGCTTTAGAATCACTGATTTAATGTTTGAAGGAACAGATGAAGATCTAAAACAAACAAAAGTTACTCAGCCCGCAGTGTTTCTTCATTCTGTAATCTTGGCGAAATCGCTTCCCGACTTCAAACCAGATATGGTTGCAGGACATTCATTAGGTGAGATTTCTGCTTTAGTAGCAGCAGGCGCAATGGAATTTGAAGCGGGACTAAAGTTAGTATCAGCTAGGGCTAGCGCAATGCAAAAAGCATGTGAAGCAGAACCATCTACTATGGCAGCTATTATCGGACTTGAAGACAACGTTGTAGAGCAAGTATGTAACGATATCGAAGGGACGGTTGTTGCAGCCAATTATAACTACCCAGGTCAACTAGTGATTTCTGGAACTATCCCTGCCGTTGAAGCGGCCTGCGCAGCATTAACTGAAGCAGGAGCAAAAAGAGCATTGATGTTGCCTGTTGGTGGCGCATTTCACTCTCCGCTAATGGCCCCTGCTGGTGAGGAACTAGCCGCAGCAATTGAAAGCACACAGATCTCTTCTCCTTCTTGTCCAATTTACCAAAATGTAACAGGAGAAGCTACGACAGATGCGGAAACAATTAAAGCAAATCTTATTGCTCAATTGACAGCTCCGGTGAAATGGACTCAAATCATGAACAACATGATTGCGGCAGGTTGCGATGAAGCCGTTGAGGTTGGTCCAGGAAGAGCTATTACTGGAATGTTTAAGAAATTGGATCGAAAGTTCCCAATTTCTAGCGCAGGACTAGCAGTGACTGAATGAGCATCGAATCTTTTATTTTATACAAAAGACTAATATTCAATGGAAAATCGAGACTATTTGATGGCTCAGATTGAGCAAGTTGGAAAAGCAATGGCGGCTGCCGTTTCTAGAATCCTTGGATCCAAAAATGCATTTATTGAAGAGACCTCAACTGAAGTTGCCAATCAATTAATCGAACAACTTGACTGTGACTTATTCGAACTCCTGTCTCTTTCCAAAGAAGATAAAATAGATTGGTTTAAAGCACATGAACTTGCTTTTGAAAATGCCGAGGACGTTGCTTATTACTTTATTGGGTTATTTCAAATGAAGGCTAAAAACGGTATTTCTTGTTTGAAAGCTGCGAAAGATTTGCTCGTAATTACGGATCAGCAAACTAAAAGCTTTTCCATGGCTAGAGCTCATAAAATGATGGAAATTGACCAACAGCTGGTTAACTTTTAAACCGAATTTAAACTTCCTTATTAATCAAGTTTGGCAATTCTAGCGCTCGATGTAAATATGGTTTCTTTCTAGCCTGCTGTAAAAGCCCGACATGTCCTACATGATGACAGTCCGAACCTAATAAATCCACAACGCCTGCATCAATCATACGTTCACCTACGCTTCTAACTTCAGGCCCATAGAAACCAGTTAGAGAATTAATATTTAATTGAATTTTCACGCCTCTCTCTCTCAAGTTCGTGATTTTACTAAAATCCTGAAACCAAAAAGGATAACGCTCTGCATGAGCAAGAATTGGCTTGTACCCGTTCGTTTGCATTTCGAAAACGGCTGTACTGATAGTTGGCGGCTCCTCCATAAACGGCAGCTCAAAAAGCACATAATTATCTCCAAAAGTCAAGAGTTCCCCTGCTTCAATCTTAGGAATAAAATCGGCATCAAGGTTGTACTCAGCTGCAGCTTCAATCTCGATCTCAATATTAGCTTCTTTAAGAGCTTTTCTTACTTTCTCTAGTCCACCTAAAATTATTTCAGGCGTGTTTCGATAAAAGTCACTCATTACATGAGGAGTTGTAATCACTTTCTTATACCCCATATCCCGCATCGCGGTAATCAGCTCAAGAGAATCTTCGATTGTTTTTGCCCCGTCATCTATACCTGGAATAAAATGAGAGTGCACGTCTGTAATCAGCACAGACAAATCACATGGCTCTAATTCAATTTCTTTTTTCTGGAAGAGTTTACCAAATAAACCCATTATCGATCTTGATATTGCTGTTGATAGTAATCCTTATAGTCACCCGATGTAACGTGATCTAACCACGCTTGGTTACTCAAATACCAATCAATCGTTTGAGATAGCCCTTCTTCAAATGTGATTGATGGTTTCCAGCCAAGGTCATTTTCAATTTTATTAGCGTCAATGGCGTACCTCAAATCATGCCCTGCTCGGTCTTTTACATAGGTAATAAGGGACCTAGATTTGCCAGAATTATTTCCGAGCTTTTCATCCATCTGATCACATAATAAATGTACTAAATCAATATTAGTCCATTCATTTAAGCCTCCTATATTATAGGTTTGGCCATTGATTCCAGCATGAAAAATTTCATCAATTGCACTTGCATGATCTTCAACCCACAACCAATCTCTTATATTAAGTCCTTCTCCATAAACCGGAAGCGGTAATTCATTTTTAATATTATGAATCATTAGCGGAATGAGCTTCTCTGGAAATTGATTGGCTCCATAATTATTGGAACAATTAGAAATTTTTATTGGCATTCCATAAGTATGATGATATGCTCTTACAAAATGATCTGAACTAGCTTTGGAAGCAGAATAGGGACTTCTCGGGTCATATGACGTTTCTTCGGTAAACAAACCTTCACGCCCTAATGAACCATACACCTCATCGGTAGAAACATGATAGAAAAGTTTATTTTCAAAATCGCCATCCCAATATGCTCTTGCCCCGTTTAATAAATTTACGGTTCCAATAACATTGGTCATCACAAATTCTAACGGATTGGTAATCGATCGATCCACGTGAGACTCGGCTGCTAGATGAATTACAGAATCAATATTATAATCTATAAATGCCTGTTTAACTTCCGCCTCATTACAAATATCTATTTTTACAAAATTGTAATTTGGCGAGGACTCAATGTCTTTTAGGTTTTCAAGGTTTCCAGCATAAGTTAATACGTCCAAATTGACGATTAGATAGTCTGGATAATTATTAATTAATCGTCTAATTACGTGAGAACCAATAAATCCAGCTCCACCAGTAACAAGTATTCTTTTACTAAAGTCCATTAAAGGCTCCAATATTCTATTTTACTATTGTCAGCCATGTTTTTATAGACTCCTTTGATGTCAACAAAAACGCCACCTTTCGGCATTAGGTTTTCAAAATAAGATTCAGGTAAGCCCATATATTCTTTATGATTTACAGCTACTATTACTGCATCATATTTCCCATTCGGTTCCTTCATGGTTCTATAACCATACTCCTTGTACACCTCTTCTGCATCAGCTTTCGGATCAATAACATCAACTGCTACTGAGAAAGATTCAATTTCTCGAATCACGTCAATTACTTTAGAATTTCTAATATCCGCTACATCCTCCTTAAATGTTGCGCCCATTATTAAAACTTTGGCATCCATTACTGGTATTCCTTGAGCAATGATTTTCTTTACCGTTTGTTTTCCTACGTAGAATCCCATCGCATCATTAACGTAACGCCCTGAATTGATTATTTTGGCATGATATCCAGTTTGCTTTGCCTTGTGAGTCAAGTAGTAAGGATCAACACCTATACAATGACCACCCACTAAACCTGGGAAAAACTTCAAGAAATTCCATTTAGTTCCTGCAGCTTTTAACACATCATACGTATTGATATCTAATCGATTAAATATCATTGAGAGCTCATTTACTAATGCGATGTTCACATCTCTTTGAGTATTCTCGATGATCTTTGCCGCCTCGGCAACTTTAATTGATGCCGCTCTATGGACTCCTGCATCGACAACTAACTCATAAGTTTTTGCAATGTTTTCTGCTGATTCTTCAGAACAACCTGCAGAAACCTTAACAATTGAAGACAACGTGTGTTCTTTATCTCCTGGATTAATTCTTTCTGGAGAGTACCCTATCTTAAAGTCATCTCTAAACTTCAGACCAGATTCCTTTTCTAATACAGGCACGCAATCTTCTTCTGTACAACCTGGATAAACGGTCGATTCGTAGACCACATAATCTCCTTTTGAAAGCACTTTACCAACGGTGGTAGATGCGCCAACTAATGGTCTTAGATCAGGCAGGTTTGATTCGTCAATTGGCGTAGGAACAGCAACAATATAAAATTGAACATCTCTTAAATCTTCTATTTCTGCTGTAAATGTAATGTCGCAACCTTCGAACTCCGATGCATCTAGCTCTTTAGACGGGTCAATATTATTCTTCATCATATCAATTCTTCCTTGATTGATATCGAATCCTACAACCTTAATTTTTCTTGCAAACGCCAGTGCGATTGGCAATCCAACATATCCTAGGCCAATTACGGCCAATGTTGCCTCTTTAGCAACTAATCTATCGTACATATCCGTTTTCATCTCTTACTTGGTAAATTCGTTCTATAATGTCTACTACTTTTAATCCTTCCAACGCATTCGTAGTAGCAGTAGTTTTATCTTTTAACGTATCAATTACGTTTTCTATAATGTAATGGTGGTTTGCAGCAGAACCTTTATAAGGCCCATAATCATTTGCAGGATTTGATGGATCTAGTTCAGGCATTTCATAACCGTCAATATTACAAACTTCCACTTCATTCATGTATTGTCCGCCTATTTTCACACTTCCTTTGCTTCCAATGATCGTCATTGAACTTTCTAAATTGGCACCCCATACAGCGGTTGAGTAGTTTAAGCATCCCATTCCTCCATCAACAAAGTCGAAACTAACTAACCCTGAATCTTCAAAATCTGTTGATTCTTTATGCGAAAAGTCTCTAAATTTTCCTTGAATGTTAGTTATATCCCCAAATAGCCAATACATAATATCAATAAAATGGGAAAACTGAGTAAATAAAGTTCCACCATCAAGGTCTGCCGTTCCTTTCCAGCCTCCTTTTTTATAATAACGATCGTCTCTATTCCAATAGCAATTCAGCTGAACATTATAAATATCCCCTAGTAAATTTTGATCGATTATATCTTTAATCCAAACTGACGGGGGAGAGTAACGGTTTTGCATTACGCAAAACACCATTTTGTTTGATTTCAAAGCTTTGAATATAACCGATTCGCATTTTGCTTTAGACAAGCCCATTGGCTTTTCACAAACCACATGTTTGCCCGCATCTAAGGACATGCTTGCCTGATCTGAATGCATTCCATTAGGCGTACAAATATTAATTACATCAACATCTGTGTTCGCAAGAAGCTCCTCAATAGTATTAAAAAATATTGAATCTTCATATGATTCCAGGCCTAACTCACCCTTTGGCTTTACATCACATAGACCAACCAGTTCAGCTTCATCGCTTCTAGTTATCATTTCAGCATGACGCTTTCCAATATGGCCGCAGCCAATAACTGCGAATTTGATTTTATTCATTAATCTTAGATACGTTATTATTTGCTAATCTATACTTTTCTCCACTTTCTATACAAGAAGCAGTACCTGTTGCATCAAAATTTAATCGATGACCATATTCACTAACCCACCCCAATTGTTTAGCTGGATTTCCAACTAACAAAGCGTAAGGAGGAACATCTTTGGTTACAACTGCTCCAGCTCCAATTAAAGCAAACTCACCAATGTTATTTCCGCAAATAATGGTTGCATTTGCACCGATTGAAGCACCTTTTTTAACAACCGTTTTGGCATATTCGCCTCGTCTATTGACAGCACTTCTTGGATTGATAACATTCGTAAAGACCATTGATGGCCCTAGGAAAACATCGTCTTCACAAACCACACCGGAATAAATTGAAACATTGTTTTGCACTTTTACATTTGTCCCTAGGGTTACATCTGGAGAAACGACCACATTTTGGCCAATGTTGCAACTTTCACCAATTTTGCAATTAGGCATAACATGAGAGAAATGCCAGATCTTGGTTCCATCACCAATCTCGCATCCATCATCTATTACTGCCGTATCGTGTGCAAAATAATTCATTACTTCTTGATATATTCTTCGAAACTATTATGTTCCTTCTTATACAACTCAGCTTCAGGTAACGATTTAAAGTAGTCGTATGTTATTTTTAATCCATCCGCACGATTCACTTTTGGTTCCCAACCTAAAAGCAATCTAGCTTTTTCAATGTTCGGTTGCCTTTGTTTAGGATCATTAACCGGTAAATCCTGATAAATAACTTTCTGACTCGTTCCGGTCAACTTTATAATCTCTTCTGCAAAATCACCAATCGTAATTTCATCTGGATTACCAACATTCACAGGATCCGGACAATCGCTCATCAACAATTTAAAAATCCCATCTACTAAATCATCTACAAAGCAGAATGATCTCGTTTGGCTACCATCACCGAAGATCGTTAAGTCTTCACCTCTTAAAGCCTGACCAATAAAAGCAGGAAGAACTCGTCCGTCATTTAATCTCATTCTTGGGCCATACGTATTAAAGATTCTCACGATTCTTGTTTCTACGCCATGATATGTATGGTAAGCCATAGTAATCGCTTCTTGAAATCTTTTAGCTTCATCATATACTCCTCTTGGGCCAACTGGATTAACATTCCCCCAATAATCTTCTGTTTGAGGGTGAACTGTTGGGTCCCCATATACTTCCGAAGTAGATGCAACGATAATTCTGGCACTTTTTGCTAAAGCTAGCCCAAGACAATTGTGAGTTCCAAGAGAACCAACCTTTAAGGTCTGAATCGGTATTTTCAAATAATCGATTGGACTTGCAGGCGAAGCAAAATGGAGAATATAATCTAAGTCTCCGTCAATCGTTATATGCTCGGAAACATCATGTTTTTGAAAACTAAAGTTGGGAAGTTCAAGCAAATGCTCGATGTTGCTCATTCTGCCTGTAATCAGGTTATCCATTCCGACAACCTCAAAACCATCTTTCGTAAACCTTTCGCATAAATGTGATCCTAAGAATCCCGCTGCGCCTGTTATTAAAACTCTTTTACCCAATCTCTCTTAATTTAGCCTCTTACTGTTGCTCTTCCAATACTTTCATAATAGAATCCTTGATCCCTCATATGAGTTAAATCGTATAAGTTTCTACCATCAAAAATTACATTCTCCTTTAATCCTTCTTTCACTTTATTAAAATCTGGAGTTCTGAAAACCTGCCATTCCGTTGCAATTAGTAATGCATCGCAACCATCTAGGGCCTCATATCCATTTGCACAAAATTGAATCTTATCACCAACAACATTCTTAACATTTTCCATTGCTTCAGGATCAAAAGCTTTGACCGAAGCACCAGCTTCAATTAAAGCATCAATCATATACAATGCCGGAGCTTCTCTAATATCGTCCGTATCTGGTTTAAACGCCAAGCCCCAAAGAGCAAAAGTTTTCCCTGACAAATCATCTCCATAGTAGTTTTTAATTTTATTAATTAAAGTAAACTTCTGACGTTGATTCACTTCCATTACCGCATCGATAATGCTGAAGTTATATCCAGCATCTTTTCCCGATCTCGCTAATGCTTGAACATCTTTAGGGAAACAGCTCCCACCATATCCAATACCTGGGAACAAAAAACGATTTCCAATTCTCGAATCAGAACCTACTCCTTGTCTAACAGCATCCACATCTGCACCAACTAATTCGCAAAAATTAGCAATTTCATTCATGAATGTAATTTTTGTAGCGAGGAACGCGTTTGCAGCATATTTAGTAAGCTCGGCTGATTTCTCATCCATAAAGAAAATCGGATTTCCTTGCCTGACAAAAGGCTTGTAAAGTTTTTCCAAAATTGTCCGAGCTTTTGCTGATGAAGTACCGATTACAACTCGATCTGGTTTCATAAAATCATCAACAGCGAATCCTTCTCTTAAAAATTCTGGATTCGAAACAACATCAAAATCCACCTGTGCAGCCTTAGCTACAGCTTCATGCACTTTATCTGCAGTTCCAACAGGAACCGTACTTTTATCAATAAGTACTTTATATTCGGTCATGATTTGTCCTAATTCCTCTGCTACAGCAAGGACATAAGATAAGTCAGCCGAACCATCTTCTCCGGGAGGAGTTGGAAGTGCTAAAAACACAATTTGGCATTGGTCTATCGCTTCTTTAAGATTGGTGGTGAATGTTAATCTTCCTTGTTGAATATTTCTTTCAAAAAGAACATCAAGATGTGGCTCATAAATTGGCACTTTTCCGTTCTTCATCATATCGACTTTTTTCTCATCGATATCTACACAGATCACTGTGTTTCCTGTTTCGGCAAAACACGTCCCCGTAACAAGGCCTACATAGCCTGTTCCTACTACTGCAATATTCATTTAATAAATTCTTTAACTGATTGGGTAATAAATTCAAGTTGCTCATTTGACAACTCCGTGTGCATTGGTAACGAGATCACCGATTCGCACAACTCCATTGTTACCGGATAATTTTCATCCGAAAATCCATCTCTTTGATACGCTGCTTGATTATGCAATGGAAGGGGATAATAAATCATGGCAGGAATTCCTTTTTCTTCTAAATAAGCCTTTAGCGCATCTCGATCAATACCATTTGTTTTTAAGGTGTATTGATGAAAAACATGGTTTGTGAATTCCGAAATAAAGGGGGTGATTAATTCCGAAACATCTGAAAATGCTTCGTTATAAAATGCTGCTGCTTTATTTCTGTTTGCACAATAATGATCTAAGTTCTTAAGCTTAACTCTAAGAACTGCTGCTTGCATACTATCCAATCTTGAGTTGACTCCAAGTCTATCATAATAATATCGCTTGCCCATACCATGGTTTACAATCGATCTTAATATTACCGCCAGTTCATCATCGTTGGTAAATATTGCTCCTCCATCTCCAAAACATCCAAGATTCTTTGATGGGAAAAAAGAAGTTGTTCCAACATCTCCAATGGTGCCTGCCTTCTTAACAGTTCCATCAGCGAATGTATAATCAGCTGCAATTGCTTGAGCTGTATCTTCAATAATAGCCAAATTGTGTTCTTTCGCTAATTCTAAAATAGCTTCCATATTAGCGCACTGACCAAATAAATGAACCGGTACAATCGCTTTTGTTTTGCTAGTTATATTATTTCGAATCTCTTCAATTGA
>JBLIOB010000160.1:0-9285 GCA_047639575.1 Parvicellaceae bacterium | reverse complement strand
CTCCAGAAGATGAAGTTCGGTTTTTATCGGATTTTTTAATCGATGTTGCGCTTCTAACAGACGCTGACAATGACAAGCCCGAAGACATAGACAAGGTTACGTTGATGACTATCCATGCATCAAAAGGTCTTGAATTCCCATATGTCTACGTGGTTGGAATGGAAGAGAATTTATTTCCCTCTCAGTTGGCGTTGAATTCAAGAGCAGAGTTAGAGGAAGAAAGAAGGTTATTTTATGTGGCCATTACTAGAGCTGAGAAAAAGGCATTCCTATCTTTTGCAACAAGCCGATATCGCTGGGGTAATTTAATTCAATGTGAACCAAGTCGATTTATAGAAGAAATTGATGAAAAGTTCATTGACTCTTCTTCGGTATTGAGCAGGCCAACCCGAGAACAACAGGACATGCCATTTGAAAACATGAGTCAATTTCTTGGTAAGCCCAAAGCAGTTACTACTACCAGTAGAAAAAACATTCCGCAAGTGCCAGTTGGTAAAAACCTGAAAAAGGTGTCAGCTGCTTCTGCATCGGCTGGACCAAGCATTGACTTGGAAAAAATTCAAGAAGGTACCAATGTCTCACACGCTCGATTTGGCAAAGGAAAAATTGTAAAACTAGAAGGAGTTTCACCAAACATAAAAGCAACGGTTTACTTCCCTAGCGCGGGACAAAAACAGTTACTATTAAAATTTGCAAAGCTGGAAGTGCTCGATTGACGAGCGGCAGAACTCAACTCATTTTTAAAAGAAATTCAAATTCCAGGCGTGACTGTTTCGATTTTTCATTGAATTGACTAACTTTGAGCTCCACTGCATGGCAAAAACATCAATAATTCGAAAGCCAAAAAGAAGCAGACCATAATTTATACATATGTCAGAACACCAATTATCATTAATATACAATACGCAAAGAGGGAAAATGGTTATTCCCGAATATGGGCGAAACGTCCAAAACATGATTCACTTTGCATGTACCAAGGAAGACCGTGAAGAGCGAAACAAAATTGCAAAAGCAATTATTTCGGTTATGGGTCAACTTAATCCGCATTTAAGAGACATTACAGATTACAACCATAAACTTTGGGCGCATTTATTCATCATGTCTGAGTTTAAATTAGACGTTGATTCTCCATACCCAATACCAAGTGCTGAAACTTTCACAACGAAACCAGCTATAGTTCCTTACCCATCGAACGACATTAGATATGGTCACTACGGGAAAACAGTAGAGCGTTTAATAGAAGCGGCTAACAAGTACGAAGAAGGGGAAGAAAAACAATTCTTAGTAGGAAGAATTGCGAATTTAATGAAGCGTTCAAACCTACAATGGAACTCTGACTCGGCTAAAGATGAAACGATTTTAAAAGATCTTAATACAATGAGTAAGGGCTTACTTAAACTTGCTGAGGATTTTGAATTTCAATCCATGACCGATTTATTGAATAAAGGAAATACCAACAATAAAAAGAGGCCTTTCAAAGGAAAAGGAAACAACAAAGGAAGAAATTACAAGAAAAGATATTAGAGGAATGGCGTCATTTGAAGTTTACGGAGGTAATCAGTTAAAAGGTGAGTTAATACCACAAGGGGCAAAAAACGAAGCACTTCAAATTTTATGCGCTGTTTTACTAACTGCCGAAAAAATCAGGATAGATAATATCCCGGATATTATTGACATCAATAAGCTGATCAATTTACTTCAGGCGTTAGGGGTAAAAGTTGAAAAGCATGAAAAAGGTTCTTACACCTTCCAAGCTGACGATATCGATATTGACTTTTTAAACTCGCCTGAATTTGCTGAAAAAGGTGGGGCCCTTCGTGGTTCTATTATGATAGTTGGACCGTTGCTTGCTCGATTTGGCAAAGGGTATATTCCTAAGCCAGGTGGTGACAAAATTGGTCGTAGACGGCTGGACACGCATTTTCTAGGATTTCAAAAACTAGGCGCCAAGTTTATATATGATGATGAAAACCATTTCTATAAAGCTGAAGCAGAAAACTTAAAAGGCTGTTATATGTTGCTCGATGAAGCATCGGTAACCGGAACAGCAAACATCGTAATGACAGCAGTATTAGCTGAAGGCGTTACAACTATTTACAATGCTGCTTGCGAACCATATTTGCAACAACTATGTAAGATGCTAAACCGAATGGGTGCAAAAATTAGCGGCATTGGCTCTAATTTACTAACCATTGAAGGGGTTGAAAAACTTGGGGGAACAAATCACAGAATTTTACCTGACATGATCGAAATAGGTTCTTTTATTGGAATGGCTGCAATGACCCAAGGAGAGATTACTATTAAAGACGTTTCGTACGATGACCTTGGAGTTATCCCAAATGTTTTTAAAAAAATGGGAATCAAATTGGAAAGACAAGGAGATGATATTTTCGTTCCTTCTCAGGATGAATACGTGATCGATTCGTACATTGATGGGTCAATTCTAACTGTTTCTGATGCTCCATGGCCAGGTTTTACTCCAGATTTACTGAGTATCATTTTAGTAACTGCAACTCAAGCAAAAGGCAGCGTATTAGTTCATCAAAAAATGTTCGAAAGTCGATTGTTCTTCGTTGATAAGTTAATAGATATGGGAGCTCAGATTATTTTATGTGATCCGCACAGAGCAACCGTAAATGGTTTAAACAGGAAAGCCCCATTAAGAGGAATTTCAATGACTTCTCCCGACATTAGAGCTGGAGTATCATTATTGATTGCAGCCTTAAGTGCACAAGGTAAAAGTATGATTCACAATATCAACCAAATTGACCGAGGTTATCAGGATATTGAAATTCGATTGAATAACCTTGGAGCCGACATTAGAAGAATTTCTTAAAGCGTATCTTTAAAGTGAATTCTTGGAATAGTTATTGATACTAATCACTTCGAGATAAAATAGTTTAAAATGAAAAAATTAAAAGTAATTGCGCTTTTACTTGCGCTAGGCGCTGTGGGTTTTGCGTTCACGTATGATTCAGTATCAACTTCTGAAAATGTTGATTGGCCTAAGAAGAAAAAGAAAGTTGTTGGAACAAATATTGGGGACATAGCTCCCGAATTAGCTTTTGATAGCCCAGACGGAAAAACTTTGAAGCTCTCATCATTAAAGGGTAAGTATGTGCTCGTTGATTTCTGGGCATCTTGGTGTGCACCTTGTAGAAAAGAAAATCCAACCGTAGTTCGGGCTTATAATAAGTACAAAGTAGCCAAATTCAAAAAAGGAAAAGGGTTTGAAGTCTTTTCAGTTTCATTGGACAAGAACAAAGAGGCATGGAGAAAGGCAATCAAAAACGATCGTCTAAATTGGAAATATCACGTAAGTGATCTAGGTGGATGGCAATCAAGAGCAGCTAAAGCATATAGCATTTCTTCAATTCCCGCAAGTTTTTTAATTGGACCAGATGGACGAATAGTAGCAAAGAATCTAAGAGGATCTTCTTTAGATGCTGAACTTGACAAACATATTACGAAACTGTAGATAAGTTTTAACTGACTTTAAGGCCCTTTTGGTGTGAGAAAATGACACTAAAAGGGCCTTTTTTTATGCCAGCAGGACAGGTATTAGCTAGTTTTCTGTCAATGTGGCTCACTATCCTTTAATGGCAAAGATTTTGACAACTTAAAAGTCAATAGATCACAACATGAAGTTGTTCGGGAATAAAAAAGGAAAGATGAGCGCTAAGGAGAATGCTGAAAAATCAGCTGAGCAAGTTGACATTGATAAGTCAGAGTCTAAAACGGAAGAAGAAGTTAACACGGAAGATGGTGATACAACCGCTACGGAGAATGAAGTTCCAGAGCTAGAAGTAGAACAATTATCTGAGTTAGATCAGAAGGAATTAGAATACAAGCAGCTTCACGAAAAATTTGTTAGACTTTATTCAGAGTTTGATAATTTCAGAAAACGAACAGCCAAAGAAAAAATTGATATCACCAAAACTGCAAGTGAAAATGTGCTTCGCGATTTATTACCGGTACTGGATGATTTCGAACGAGCGATTGCAAACAATGGCAATGTTGAAGACCCGGAAGCGCTGAAAGAAGGTTTTGGCCTTATTCACAGTAAATTATTTAAGAATTTAGAAGTGAAAGGTTTAAAACGAATGGAATCGCAAGGAGAAACTTTCGATGTAGATAAGCATGAAGCATTAACTAACATACCGGCACCGTCTGATGACATGAAGGGAAAAGTTGTTGATGTAGTAGAAAAAGGATACTTACTGAATGACAAAGTTGTTCGGTTTGCAAAAGTTGTTGTAGGACAATAATCATGAGCAATAAAAGAGATTATTACGAAGTATTAGGTGTTTCAAAAGGTGCGGAGCCAACTGAAATCAAGAAAGCGTATCGTAAACTAGCACTGAAGTACCATCCGGATAAAAATCCTGATGATCCTTCTGCGGAAGATAAATTTAAAGAAGCTGCTGAAGCCTATGAAATATTAGGCGACCCTGAAAAAAGAAGCAAGTACGATCAATACGGTCATCAAGCATTTGATGGTGGCGGTTTTGGTGGTCAAGGCGGTGGAGGTGGTATGAATATGGATGACATATTCAGCCAATTTGGTGACATTTTCGGAGATGCTTTTGGTGGTTTTGGCGGAGGCCGAAGACAAGGTCGAAGGCAAAGTAGAAAAGGAACTAATCTTCGAGTAAAAATAAAACTCAACCTAGAAGAAGTCTTAAACGGTGTTGAGAAAAAAATCAAGGTTAACAAACTAGTTAACGCGGAAGGTGTCGAATTCAACACATGTAGTACATGTAGAGGAACTGGACAAGTAACTAGAATAACCAATACCATATTAGGTCAAATGCAAACTGCTTCAACTTGCCCTACTTGCCAAGGTGGAGGTCAGATAGTTGGGAATAGACCAGCGGGAGTTGATGCAAGCGGATTGGAGAAAAAAGAATCTGTTATTCCGATTAAAATTCCAGGAGGAGTTGAAGACGGAATGCAATTAAGCATGCAAGGCCAAGGTAACGCAGCTCCAGGAGGAGGTGTACCTGGTGACTTAATTATTGTTATAACTGTAGAAGATCATCCAGAATTGATTCGAGATGGGGCTAATTTGCATTACAACGCTTACGTGAATTTTGTTGATGCAGCAATTGGAGCAAGTGCTGAAATCCCTTTAGTAGAAGGGAAAGCTAAAATCAAGGTTGATCCAGGTACTCAAAGTGGAAAACTTCTTCGATTAAGAGGAAAAGGGCTACCAAATTTGAACGGCTACGGAAATGGAGATTTGATGGTGACTATTCATGTATGGACTCCGAAAAGATTATCTAAGGAAGAACGCCAAATTTTAGAAGGATTAAGAGACAGTAGTAATTTTGCTCCAAATCCTGGTAAAGAAGAGAAAGGGTTTTTCAGTAAAGTGAGAGATCACTTTACTTGAAAAGAATAACAACCGCTAATGGACTTATGCTTCCTTCATTGGAATAGTTTTAATTAGTTGTTTCAATCTTATTACTTTTAAAGCATGACCGATCAACAATTCGTTCTTGAAGCTAGTGGCGTTGTTAAACGGTATGCATCGCATACTGCACTTAATGGAGTTTCTATTCAAGTTCCCAAGCAAAGTATATTTGGATTACTTGGTCCAAATGGTGCCGGGAAAACATCCTTAATTCGAATTATCAATCAAATAACCGGACCAGATGAAGGTATTGTAATGATTGACGGTGAAAAATTGAAGCCTAAACATATTGAGGATATCGGATATTTACCGGAAGAAAGGGGTCTGTATAAGAAAATGAAAGTCGGAGAACAATGTGTTTATCTGGCTCAGTTAAAAGGAATGAAAAAAGCCGAAGCTAAAAAAGAGCTTCAAGTTTGGTTTGAAAAGTTTGATATCTCAGAGTGGTGGGGTAAAAAAGTAGAAGAGCTTTCCAAAGGTATGGCTCAAAAAGTTCAGTTTATCACCACCGTTCTTCATCGACCAAAAATATTAATTCTTGACGAACCATTTAGTGGATTTGATCCAATCAACACGAACATCATTAAACAAGAAATTTTAAAGTTAAGAGATGAAGGAGCTACCATTATGCTCTCTACTCATAATATGGGATCGGTTGAAGAAATTTGTGACGATATTACGTTAATTAATAAATCCCAGAACATTCTTTCTGGCAGTATGAGTCAGATTAAAAAAGACTTTTCTAAAAATGAATACGACATTACATTTAAAGGAAACATGGTAGCCTTTGCGAACTCGTTTTGGGGCGGATTTGAATTAATCAGTCGTGAACAAATTGAAAAGGAAGTCTTTTCAGCTAAGGTTCGATTAATGGACCATGTTAAGCTCAATGATTTTCTAAATGGAGTTATTCCGAATGTTGAGTTACAAAGTGTTCTTCCTGTTGTTCCTACAATGAATGATATTTTCATCGATGTTGTTGAAAAAGATCAAGATGGAACTTATTCAAACTTAGAAGATGAAGGTTCTTCTCTAACAAAAGAAGGAGGAGAAGATGAGTAAAATTGGACTAATAATAAAGAGAGAATACGGAAGTAGAGTTCGGAAGAAGTCTTTCATCATCATGACCCTTTTAGGGCCTTTGCTTATTGTTGGCTTTTATGCCCTTGCTGGATTAATTGGATTACAAGAAGGCGACAAAATGGAGGTTGTAATTCTTGACGAATCTAATGTTGTCAATATTTACGATTTCCCTGCGGATGAAGACTTTGTTTACATTGGAGCACCAATTCAACATGTTGACAGTCTTTCTGAATTCATCAAGCTTGAATCAGATCTTCCAAGAGTTGGTCTTTATCTTCCAGCATCTGTCATTTCTGGGGAAGCTACAATCTACTTTGACACTCCGTTGTCTGTTGCTAAACAATCTAAATTGGAAGGTTTGGTAAAGAGTTTTGTACAAAAACTTAAAATAGATGCTGCTGGAATTAGTCAGGATCAATACGATGATATGCAGGTCAATATGAATATTGTAACTGTGAATGTCGATACAGGTGAGAAAAGCTTTGGGGCAAAAGCCGTAATCGGATTAATGTTTGCAACATTTATCTACATATTTATTTTCATGTACGGTGTTATGGTTATGCGGGGGGTACTTGAAGAAAAAACAAGCCGAATAGTAGAGATCATGGTTTCTTCTGTAAAACCATTTCAACTAATGATGGGGAAAATTTTAGGGATAGCGCTTGTCGGATTAACTCAATTCTTCGTTTGGATTTTATTATCATCCGTATTAATGATTGCGGTTTCTAGTGCTATTTTGCCAGATGTATATAGTGGAGCTAATGTTGCAGGAGGACCAAATCAATTAATTTCAGAACAATTGAAATCTCAAACCGATACAGCTCCTAACGAGAAAATAAATGAAATGGTTGTAGACATTATGAGCGTTCCGTGGGCATTACTTCTAGGGTTATTTTTATTCTATTTCTTAGGTGGTTATTTATTATATGCATCCCTATTTGCAGCGGTGGGATCTGCTGTGGATAGTGAGACCGAAACACAACAGTTCATGTTGCCTATTACGATTCCATTAATATTTGGATTCATTGTGTCTATTTTTTCCATATTAAATCCAGGGGGTACCGCAATCGTTTGGCTCAGTCATATTCCACTGACCTCACCGGTTGCAATGTTGGTTAGAGTGGCTGGAGGAGATTATGCTTGGTGGGAGGTTGTTGTTTCAATGGTAACTTTAATACTAACGTTCATCCTAACAACCAAACTTGCAGCCAAAATTTACAAAACAGGAATCTTAATGTATGGTAAGAAAACAACCTACAAAGAACTGTTTAAGTGGCTTAGGTACAAGTAACTACAAATCAGCTAAATACTTTGGCGAGATAATTGCCATTTCCCTTCGTAATAACCATGCATTCTTCTATTTTAGAAGGGCAGAAAACAGACTACTATGGCAAACATACTTGTAATCGATGACGAGCGACCAATTAGAAGCACGCTCAAGGAAATATTAGAATTTGAAAAGTATAAAGTAGATGACGCTGAAGACGGTGCAGCTGGCTTAGAACTTATTAAGAAAAACAAATACGATATTATTCTTTGCGATATTAAAATGCCTAAAATGGATGGCATTGAAGTATTAGAGAAGGTAATTGAACTAGGTATTGACGCTCCTGTTGTTATGATCTCCGGCCATGGAAATGTAGAGACTGCCGTTGATGCCATTAAAAAAGGTGCTTTTGATTTCATTCAGAAACCTTTAGATCTTAACCGTATTCTAGTTACTATTAGAAATGCAATGGACAAATCTGACTTAGTTCAGGAAACCAAAGTATTAAAACGAAAAGTCCACAAATCATTAGCTTCTGATATTGTTGGCGAATCTGAACCTATTGTTAAGATCAAAGAAATGATCGACAAGGTTGCTCCAAGTGACGCAAGAGTTATGATTACAGGAGCTAACGGATCAGGAAAGGAATTAGTTGCCAGACAACTTCATGAAAAAAGTAGCAGAAGTAAATGTCCATTTGTAGAAGTTAATTGTGCCGCAATTCCTTCAGAGTTAATAGAAAGCGAATTATTTGGTCATGAAAAAGGTGCATTTACCTCTGCACATAAACAACGAAAAGGAAAGTTCGAACAGGCTGATGGTGGAACTATCTTCTTGGATGAAATTGGCGACATGAGTATGTCTGCGCAAGCAAAAGTATTAAGAGCGCTGCAAGAGCACAAAATAAGCCGTGTTGGTAGCGACAAAGAAATTAAGGTGAACGTTAGAGTTCTTGCCGCAACGAATAAGGATCTTCGTCAAGAAATAGAAGATAATAACTTCAGAGAAGATTTATTTCATCGATTAAATGTGATTCCAATTCATGTACCAGCGTTAAACGACCGTAAGGATGACATCCCTCTTTTAGTGGAACATTTCTTAGGAATGATTTGTAATGACCAAGGAGTTCCATTGAAAAAATTGGGCAGCGATGCAATCAAAGAACTTCAGAACGTAGATTGGACAGGAAACATTCGAGAACTAAGAAACGTGATTGAAAGACTTGTAATTCTATGTGATGCTGAAATCACGGGGAGTGATGTAAAGCTTTATGCTAATCCAAAGGGCTAAAGCTTAGACTAATAACGCTTCTCTACTGCAGGGCCATAGCCCGTACCCCTAAAGTAAAACGGCAATTTTTTACCGTAAGTTATACCTTTTTTAATCCTCCAATTACTTGGAATAAAGAACTTGCTTTGGCAATTTTCAAGTACCCAAGCGGTGCTTGACCAATCTTGTTGAATGACCGTTCCACTAACAAAATGGGGTACGTTTTTCAAGTTTACTTGGTCCGTACTTG
>JBLIOB010000159.1:0-9321 GCA_047639575.1 Parvicellaceae bacterium | reverse complement strand
GGAGGACATATACTACTTGAAGGTGTTCCTGGTGTTGCAAAAACCTTAACGGCAAGAGTGATTTCCAAAACACTTTCATCAGATTTTTCTAGAATCCAGTTTACTCCTGATTTAATGCCATCAGATATTATTGGGACGTCAATTTTCAACATGAAAACGAGTGAATTTTCTTTTAGAAAAGGGCCAATTTTCACGAATGTTGCGTTGATTGATGAGATCAATAGGTCGCCTGCAAAAACGCAATCAGCGTTGTTTGAGGTTATGGAAGAAAAGCAAATTACATATGATGGTCAAACTTATAAAATGGAATTTCCGTTTATCGTAATTGCAACTCAAAATCCAGTGGAACAAGAAGGAACTTATAGACTTCCTGAAGCACAATTAGATCGATTCTTATTTAAAATCAACCTGAATTATCCAACTTTAGAAGAAGAGAAGAAAATTTTAGATCGATATAGAAATGAGGTAGCTTCTCCTAATTTGGATACTATTAAAGCTGTTTTGAGTGCTAAAGAAATTCGAGAGATTCAAGCTACTCTTGAGAAAATCAGGATTGAAGATCAGTTATTAAGCTACATTGCTCAAATCACCCATGAAACTAGAAATCATGGTAAATTATATTTGGGTGCTTCACCTAGAGCTTCTTTATCAATGATGAAAGCTTCTAAAGCAATTGCAGCTATGAGGAGCAGAGATTTTGTTATTCCAGATGACATTCAATATGTAGCTTATCATGTGTTAAATCACAGAATCATACTTACACCAGAAGCCGAAATGGAAGGAATGACTCCACAACATATTATTCAGGAGATCATTCAAAAAATAGAAGTTCCGAGGTAGATGACTAAGTTTTTTAAGCAACTATATTTTAACTGGAGGTTTTATTTATTCTTCCTAATTGTGGTGACACTGTTCTTGGTGAGCTTTGGCGTTCCGTTCGTATTCCCGATTGCTCAAGGTGTATTAGGTCTGTTTTTGGCAATCACTTTAATTGACATCTTTATTTTGTTTTTATCTAAGGGTGAGATAAAAGCAACAAGAACATTTAATCCACAGCTTTCTTTAGGAGATGAAAACCCGGTTAAAATTGTCTTAAAAAGTAGTTACACAATGCCCGTCAATACAATAGTAATTGACGAATTACCTGATGAATTTCAGATTAGAAATAATCAAGAGATTGTGAGGTTCTTACCCCAAGAAACGCACGAGGTTAATTATAAAGTAAGGCCCGTTCGGAGAGGTATTTACAGATGGAGAAAAACTAATGTTTATGTTTCGTCCATTCTGCATTTTGCCGAAAGAAGGTTTCAGCTTGGCGAACCAGTTGAGGCCCATTGTTATCCTTCAATCGTTCAGATGAAAAAACATGAGCTAAAGGTGTTTTCTAAAACGGCTGTTTTCCAAGGAATTAAGAAGATACGAAGGCTTGGTAATAACAATGAATTTGAGCAGATTAAAAACTACGTCCAGGGCGATGATTTTAGATCTGTAAACTGGAAAGCAACCAGTAGGCGTGGTGAATTGATGGTGAATCAATATCAAGATGAGCGATCTCAACAGGTGTATTGCTTGATAGATAAGAGCCGGTCTATGCGACTGCCATTTGAAGGGATGACGCTTTTGGACCATTCTATAAATGCTGCTTTGGTCATGTCAAACATCATTCTTAGAAAAGGGGATAAGGCAGGCCTAATTACGTTTAGCGACAAGCTTGGCGCAAGACTTCCTGCTGAAAGAAATTCGGGTCAGCTTTCTAGAATAATGGAAGTCCTTTATCGCCAGAAAACGCAATTCATGGATGCTAATTTTGAGCGTTTGTATTATGGAACTCGAAACTACATCAAAGGGCGATCTATGCTTTTGCTTTTTACGAATTTTGAAAGTATGTACGCAATGGAACGAACCATTGCAATTTTCAGACGGCTTAACCAACAACATTTGCTAGTGGTAATCTTTTTCGAAAACACCGGATTGAACGACCGATCTGAAATGGTTGTAGAGAACATAAGTGATATTTATCAGAAAACGATTAGCGCCAAATTCGCGTTAGAAAAACAAGTCATCATTAGGGAACTAAACAAATACGGAATTCAGTCAATTTTGTCCAGACCTGAGGATCTTTCCGTTGACGTTATCAATAAGTACTTGGAAATGAAGTCAAGGGGGATGCTATAAAAATGCCGCCACGCCCTATGATTTATAACAATAAGGTTAAATTGTGCCGTGCTAATTAAAAAATAGATAGCCAACAGGTATGTTTTTTAACTCCATTGACTTCGGGATTTTTTTACCAATCGTTTTTACGATTTATTGGTTGTTGAGAAAGGCAAACATTAAAGTTCAGAATGGGTTGCTGGTTATAGCGAGTTATTTCTTTTATGGATGCTGGGATTGGAGGTTCTTAGCGTTAATCTTATTCAGTACAATCGTAGATTATCTGGTAGGTCTTGGGCTTTCAAAGCAAGAAGACAAAACAAAACGTAAGTTATTGCTATGGCTTAGCATTATTGTCAATCTTGGATTTCTCGGATTTTTTAAATATTTCAATTTCTTTCTCGACAGTTTTACTTCTGCGTTTTCGTTTTTTGGATCCGAAATAAGCGGAAGTTCGTTGGATATAATACTTCCCGTTGGAATTAGTTTTTACACCTTTCAAACACTAAGCTATTCAATTGATGTTTATAGGAAAAAACTTCAACCCACAACGGATATATTAGCATTTTCAGCCTTCGTTAGCTTTTTCCCACAACTTGTTGCTGGGCCCATCGAACGAGCCACAAACTTACTGCCCCAGTTTATGGAGAAACGTTCTTTCAACTATGCAAGAGCAGTTGACGGAATGCGACAGATATTATGGGGGCTATTCAAGAAAATTGTAATAGCAGACAATTGCGCTGCATATGCCAATGAAATATTTAATAATTCAGCCAATTATTCTGGAAGCACTTTAGTAATGGGGGTTTTATTTTTCAGCTTTCAAATTTACGGTGACTTCTCTGGTTATTCTGATATCGCAATTGGCGTATCGAGACTTTTTGGCTTTGATTTGAAGAGAAATTTTGCTTTCCCGTACTTTTCAAGGAACATAGGTGAGTTTTGGAGGAGGTGGCATATCTCGCTTTCCACTTGGTTCAGAGATTATCTATACATTCCATTGGGAGGAAGTAGAGGAAGTACTTGGGTCAAGATCAGAAATACCTTTATCATTTTTATAGTAAGCGGATTTTGGCATGGATCGAATTGGACTTTCATCGCGTGGGGTTTTCTACATGCACTGTTCTTCTTGCCACTTATTTTAACAAAAGGTAACCGTAAACACCTTGATGTTGTCTCTGCTGGGAAACACTTCCCTTCTTTTAAAAATGTGGCTTTAATGTTATTGACATTCATGATGACTTCATTTGCATGGATATTTTTTAGAGCCGAGAGTCTTGATCACGCATTTTCTTACATATTGAATATCCATTCGTGGTCCTTGTTTTCAATGCCTGAAGTACTGCCAAAAACCTTAATCGTAATCCTTGTGGTTTTTATGATTGTTGAGTGGTTAGGAAGGGAGCAGGAATTTGCAATTGAGAAACTTGGAATTAATTGGAAATGGCCATTTCGTTATGCCATGTACTATGGACTTATTTTGGTAATGGTTCTTTTTGGTGGAGAAGTGCAACAGTTTATTTATTTTCAATTCTAGAAGATGAAAAAATATATTCTGAAAACCATATACTTTTTGATTCCGTTGCTGGTTGCCGTTATCATTCTGGAAATAAGTTTGAGGAATAGAACCACCATATATTCAGCTCAAAAAACAATGTTAGAAGGTGAGTTTGATCAAATTCGTACACTGGTTGTAGGTAGTTCTCACGCGTTTGAAGGAATTAACCCAGCGTATTTGCCAGAAGGGTCTTTTAACTTGGCAGGCTCAGGGCAGGATTTTTATCTTGATTATCATCTGTTATTAAAATATATAGATTCCATTCCAAACTTGGAAACTGTATTGCTTCCAGTGTCTTATCATTCCTTCTTTAACTCAATCGAGTACTCGGATTTAAATGATAATAGAATTGATTTCTATGCCAAATCTCACGGAATTTATAGGAATGAATACAATCCATTAAAGGATCTTCAGCCCGAAATCTTGGCGTACGGGACTAAACGTGCCGTCTATTTTGCATTTCTCGAATCAGAAAGCGATAATTTCAATTTGATACATGGGCATTTGGCGAGGGAAAGAGATAGCAGTTCAAAGGAAAACACAGTTAACTTAAATGTAGTTAAGCAAAATGTAAACGATTATCATAATATCATGAGCCAGGATCTACTTGGTTGGAATGAGCAGTGGTTTTTAAAATCGCTTCAACTCTTGAAAGAAAAAGGTGTTCAGCCAATAATTATATCAACTCCCATTTATCATACGTTTTACGATAACATGGATCCACATTATTTTAAGCAAATGCAATCGTCAATTTCTGTTCAAACAGAAAAGTTCAAGCTACCCTATTTGAATTTTATGAATTCATCTAAATTCGATGCTGTTGATTTCAACAATGCAAATCATCTAAATGATTTGGGAGCAATTAAATTTGCGAAGATTTTAGCAGATACATTAGACTCCTTTCAATAGATTTTAATCTCTCCTCAGTTCCAGTTTTAACACGAAGTGCGATCTATGCAGTAAGGCGAAGCCTTGCATACTATCAGCATTGTATCGTGGTTTGATCTGCAGCAGTTGTGTAACCTTTTTTGTCACATGCATTATTCCTTCAAATTAAAAGGAAAATCATGTACAAAAAACTACTCATTGGAGCTTTGTCCGTTCTACTAACAACAGGGGTTTATTCACAGAAAAACTTCTTTGCGGATGCAGAATCTGCTTATTCTATGGATCGATTCTTTTCAGCCTCAGAGCTTTATAAAAAAGCCGAAGTAGGAAAACGAACTAAGGTTGATAAAAAAGGATATATCAATTTTCAGATAGCTGAATGTTATCGAAAAATGATTCAAGACGACCAGGCTGAAATATTTTATAAAAGAGCGATTAAACTAAAATATGGAAACCAAAATCCGGAAGTACATTACAGGCTTGGAAATACAATGCTGGTGCGAGGCATGTATAAAGCGGCTTTAAAAGAATTTGAATCTTATAAAACTAAAGCTGGCGGAACACTAGCAGATGTGGGTATTGAGTCTTGCAACCAATCTCAAGAATGGTTGGCCAACCCAACTCGTTATAAAATTGAGTCTGAAGTTCAATTAAATACCGGAGCATTTGATTGGGCGATGGCTTTTGCAGATAGAAGAAATAAAGAGGTGATATTCTCATCTACTCGTCCCGGTGGACTAGGAGAAGGTATGGATGAAAATACTGGAGACTATTTTAACGATTTATGGATTACAACTCGCGACCAAAATGGAAAATGGTCACAACCGCTTCCCCTACCTCCTAGTATTAACACAGAAGCGAATGAAGGGGCTGCTGTGTTGAATGCTAAAAGAGATGAATTGTATTTCACGCGTTGTCCTGTGGTTAAAAAAGAGAATGTTGGTTGCGACATTTGGGTGAGCGAAAGACAAGGCACCAAGTGGAAAGCTCCAAAGAAAATAGAGCTTAAACCAGAAGGTGGAGATTCAATTTCTATTGGCCAGCCTGCATTATCCAAGGATGGTAGAACGTTAATTTATTCAGCAGATTTGCCGGGTGGAAAAGGGGGGAAAGATCTCTGGTATTCAGAATGGGATAACAAAGAAAAGAAATGGGGAACACCTGTAAATATGGCTGATGTCAATACCAAAGAAGCTGATAAATTCCCGTATGTTGCTGGAGACGGATCACTTTATTTTTCAACCGATGGAAGAGTTGGTATGGGAGGATTGGATATTTATAAGGCTGATGCTGATGGAAAAAACAAATGGAAAAACATTCAAAATATGGGATACCCTTTAAATACGAATGCGGATGATTTCGGTATTCTTTTCGATGGTAACAATCAGGAAAGAGGATTTTTAACTTCTTCCAGAGGCGGAGGTAAAGGAAAGGATGATTTGTATTCGTTCAGACTTCCTAAAATCATGTTTGTCCTAGAGGTTATTGTCAAGAACAAGAATACAATGGAGCCGATTCCAGGAGCTACGATTACCCTAAAGACTGATGAAGGATTAGAGTTTGCTTTAACTACAGATGCAACAGGTAAAGTAATCTATGATGCAAACGGTGCTGAGCGATATATCATACAGGAACATGGATATGAGATTGATGCGTTTGCTGAAAATCACTTTAGAGCCCATGGAGGCTTTACTACTATTGGAAGAAAAGAAGGACGAAGGTTTTACGAAGAAATATTAGTCGAGGAGTTGGATGAAAAAACTGAATATGATATGCCCCAAGTTTTGTACCCTTTTGATAAATGGTCGCTTATAAATACGGAACAAGTAAACTCTAATGATTCATTAAATCACTTGTATAATATCTTGATTGAACACCCGAATTTAGTGGTAGAATTACAAGCACATACAGACTGTAGAGGTAAGGCTCCGTATAACCAAAATCTATCTCAAAAAAGAGCGGAGACTTGTGTTAATTATCTCATAGGCAAAGGTATTCCAAGAGATCGATTGGTTCCAGTTGGTTACGGTGAAGCTAAGCCAAGAGAAGGTTTAGGATGTTCCGCAATTGAAAAGTTAGCTACAGAGCAAGACAAAGAAGCAGCACATCAAAGAAATAGAAGAACTCAATTTAAAATTTTGAGCTTCGATTATGAAACAAAATAATATGCCTACCTAGTTTTTCAATAATATTCAAAGAGCGGTATAAGAAATTATAGGACAAGCGCTCTAGAATAAGAAAGCCCTTTCTCTTTATTGAGAAAGGGCTTTCAATTTTACAACAAATCTGCATTTTGCAGTTTGGGAAGGCTTAACCCAATTGTTGCTGTCTTTGGTTTTAGGAAGTTTAAGGAGTCTCTTGTGTCGAAGCAGGTAACGTTGTTGGATTATCTGAAGTGCAGGCATCAGTAATCGCAATCATACCGCCAGTCATACAATAAGTGAAGCAAAGAGGAAGGACTTCATATTTAATCCAAATATTCTGTCCGTCAGTTAAAGATGGATAGTGCGTATCTAAATTTGAAACCATGGAAATGTTTCCATTTTCATCTTCAACAACCCATCCACATCCGTCAAGGCCAGAATAATCCAAAACTTTAAATTGATCGTAATCTGGGCAAAGAATCATGATGCCACAGTCAATCATTGCAGGTTCTTTTTCGCAAGATCCAAAAGCGATAAGTGCTAAAAATAGCAGGGGAATTAATTTGTTCATGTCTTAAAATGTTAATCCGAATTTGAAGTCAATTCGATGTAAATATGAAGTTTCTCTTATCGAACCAACAAACTGCCAGTCAGTGTAATATACATCTAATTGTTGGAAACGATACCCAACACTTAGGGTATAACCCAATTCACTGCCAACCATGTTTTTTATTCCGAAATTAATTCCAGACATAAATCCACCATCGCGTTGAGTGTTTCTCGACCAATTATTATTATCAGGATTAAGATTAGTTGGACCACGTTCTCTGTCATGGAAGGCATATCCTCCTTGAATCCCAACAAATGGTGTAAACCTTTCCTTTTTAAAATTCCACCTGGCATCTAAAAAAGTTGGGAAATAAAAATTCTCATTAATTCCTTCGAGACCCAAACCTAACCCAACTTGGAAATGAGGGTTGAACATATACCCATTGATGAAGTGAGCGGAAAAATTCCCTTCCGGATACCCGTTGGCATTGGAACCTAGCATGAATCCCATGGTAGTATTGTTAAAGAATCCTTTTGTTGTAATGGAATCAATTTTCTTTCCAAACCTAACTTCCTTTATGTCTTCAAATTTGAAAGTGAATTCAGCATCTGAGGCAGATATTATTTTGACGTATTCACCACTGACATATTCTTTTATAGAGCCAGAAACGGTAGTTCCGTCTTTTAAATCAACTCGATCTTGGCTTTGCGCGAAGCAAAACGAGATTAGTAATAAGCTTAATAATGCGATCTTTTTCATGGTCTATATGTTAATGATTGGAATTAAACTGATTTGGGTGATGTTCGTGATGTCTGAGTAATCATACTGGTAAATACCATCATCGCCAGTCATCAATAACACTCCGTTATATGGAATAACATCGTAAGCATGGATGGAAGGAAAAGCTGCAATCTGATTAGCTTGAATAGCATTGTCGTCCGATCGATCAAAGACTTTCAAGCCAGCGTTCCCATCGCAGAGGAATAGAGTACTTGCATCCAATCCAAGTCCTTGAGGATTACTGAATGAATAAGATTGAATAATTGAAGGAGATGCATAGTTATCAAGGTTGATAACATCTAGTTGGTTCGTACCCCAGCAGTTTATTGAAGTCGAAAGTGTAACGTATGCTCTGTTTCCGTCTACTACAACTGGGTCGCATGATTGAACATGGTCAATGTGCCCAATATATTCCGGGATAGAAGGATCAGTTAAAGAATAGATGATCATACCTGTCGTTGTTCCCATAAATAGGTGGTTGTTGTATGGGAATAAAGTTTCCGTATCTCTGTTGATAGTAATGCTTGCTCCTGCTATTAAGCTTCCATCTAGTGAAATTTGATAAGCAGCTAATACATCAGACTTTAAAGTGTACAGAAAATCATTGCTAATTGTGAATTGAGCCTGTGATCCACCTGTGCCAGTTGAACTGCCTCCGGTAGTTTCAATAGACGATTCAGACATCATAAAGGAATTGCTTGAAACATCGTCATTAGAGAAAAATTCTTGAGAAGTAACTTCCTTTATTTCCCATCCAACTATTACTTTTTTGGTTTCAATAATTGCACCAATTGGATATCCTTCAAAAAGGCCTGGAAGTGCCGTGTAATTGTCAAATTCAATTGCGTCTTGAACTCTATGAGCTAAAGTCGGACTGGTTTTATCTGAAACATCAAATACTAATATGTCAAAATAGCTGTCTACATACATGAAGTCATCTTTAATAGAGATGTCAGCACAAGCGTAGATCGGTAAAAACCCCATGTTAGAAGGATCGGCTGGGTTGCTGTTGTCAATGAAATGGATTCCTTCCATTGGCTCCATTACAAATAGGTAATCTTGATAGATGTATATTTTACCAGGCTTATTAATGTCACGTGATGCCTCAAAATCGAAAGTGCTAGCTCGCCAATCTGTTAGTTCTTGAAAAATAGGAGAGTTGGCTTGGCGCGTGATCAAAACTTTGTCACGGCATCCTGCTAAAGTGATTAGGAGGATGGCCAATGATGAGATTATTATTCGGTTCA
>JBLIOB010000158.1:0-9340 GCA_047639575.1 Parvicellaceae bacterium | reverse complement strand
TTAATCAACTTTATCATAAATAAAGAAGAGTTCTTTGGAAAGCATACGTTTATTCCAGCTTTCTCTTATGTCTTAGTGATGAGCCTGTTTAAAGAGTATCAATCTCTTCATCCGATTATTATTTCCAACTTTTTTTTAATTCTAGCATTAGGCCGACTTTTTCAGATTCATCGATCCGAAGATGCGAGAAGAAAAATTTTTGATAGCAGCTTTTTCATTGGTATCTCTGCTTTGTTTTATGAATATTACTTAACGTTCTTTTTACTTATATGGATTACGCTAATTGTTCTAAGACCTTTTATTTGGAGAGAACATGTTCTCGGGTTTATTGGCTTAATTTTACCTGTACTATTCCTATTGATATATCAGTTCCTGGTAGTGGATTCAATTGAAGATTGGTTAACCGAAGTAGCCGCCTTTTTTGTGCCAAGAGAACAATATGTAGAAGGGTTTGTCTCGGCATCAACTGGAAAGAAAGTTGTTGGCGTTGGACTTGCACTAGTTCTTAGTTTGTTGGGGGCTTCCTCATTTTTGAAACGACAAAAGAACAGTTCTCTTCGATTTAAAAGGTTGTCAAATGTGGTTTTATTTTTAGGGTTGTTTTTAGTTGTAATTACGGCCATTCACGTGGCTTTCCGATATGAATCGCCTACGGTGTTTATGAGCAGCGTGTTTGCTGCATTTTTAGTTTCCTTTTATTTTTTCTTTGCAAAGCGTCAAAAATTCGCAGCATTCATTTTTTACGTAATAACACTTTTAGTAGTTGTGAACATCTATTATGATTTCGTTAAGAATATTATTGGATAGAATCATTATTACCCTTTCTTAAATTCTTATTTTTGAGGCCTAAATTGATAGAAATATGAAGTTTGGTGTAGTTACTTTTCCAGGATCTAATTGTGATCAAGATATGATCTATGTTCTTGAGTCTATTATGGAACAAGAAGTGGTAAGGCTTTGGCACAAGGATACAGATTTACAGGGTGTAGATTTTGTGGTGTTGCCAGGAGGATTCTCTTATGGTGATTATTTACGGTCTGGTGCAATTGCTAAGTATTCTCCGATTATGGAAAAGGTAATTGAACACGCCAACAATGGTGGTTTCGTTATGGGGATCTGTAATGGCTTCCAAATCCTATGTGAAGCAGGTCTGCTTCCGGGAGCACTTCTACATAATAGCAATCAAAAATTTATTTGCAAGAACGTTTATCTTAAACCCGAAAGTTCATCTGCTGCGCTGACACAAGGATTAAATAAGGATAAAGCATATAAGATTCCAATCGCGCACGGAGAAGGCAGATATCATGCAAATGACAAGACCATCGAGTCTTTAAAAGCAAATGATCAAATCTTATTTTCTTATTGTGATGTAGATGGAAATGTTTCGAAAGAAACTAATCCAAATGGTTCAATTGAGAATATCGCTGGAATCTGTAATGCAGAGAAAAATGTCTTTGGGATGATGCCTCATCCAGAACGAGCCGCAGATAAAGAGCTAAGAAATCAAGACGGCAAAGCTTTATTCGAATCAATTTTAGGTTTAGTAAAAGCCTAATTAACTATTTATTTTCTTTAGCTTCTATTTCAGGATAGGCCCCTTTTTCGGGTTCGACCTTTGTTAGGTTCCTCATTCCCTTAGCCATTCTTTTAAAGTAACCGGCAAGAGACGTTTCCTTTAATGGAATATCAATGGGCACTGTAATGTGGATCGGAATATTAGCATCAATCGGCATACTTTCAGAAAACGAAACTTTAGCCGTGCTTCTGATTGGAATTCGAACAGGAACCATTACATCTACTGGGATTCTCATACTTAAGCCAACAGGTAAAGTGTCGATGATTAGCATTTCTATCGGAATAGTACTATTCACGTGCATACTTTCGTTGAATGAAACCAATAAATCTTGATGAAGAGGAATGTTACTTCTAACGTGCATATTAGGTCCACGTAAATCACCATTCTTTTTTTCACCAAACATTTTAATCTTCATCCGCTGATCTAATGGAATAGTATCGTCTACGAAAATGTGAACTTCATCAACAATGTCGATTGTCGTATCCAATGTAATGTAATCGCTTACTCCAATACGAAACGGAATTAGCATTTGCTCCGTTACTGGTATTTCAGCTGTAAACGGAATCTCACTTTCCACTAGCATTCTAATGTCAACGGTTACTTCGTCTTCAATCAAGATGTTAGTTTTAACCGGCATGTCTTGCGTGATTTCCATCGAATAAACGATGTGGTCATCCGCCATTTCATCCATTATGTTTCCTAAACTTTGGAGCCTTTCATTTGAAATATCTAAGGCCACAAGCAGCACAGCGATTAAACCTCCCTGTATCAGAAATGCAATTAGAAGAAAGAATGCAGTACGTTTTTGAAACCGAGATAGATTCTTAACCATTTCGTAAAAATAGACTTTTAAACTTTGAGTTGATAGATAGTTTATTATTTGATCGAATTGATACATTAATTGTTGAAATAAATTATCCTTGTTAATGGTCGATAAAATCGAATAAACGTGTTATTTTTATATTAAAATAGAAGAATGAAAATTAGATTGGTTCAATTTAGTTTAATCGATATAGCATGTCTACTTTTGTCAAGCTGTGCCGGGTTGAGGTATTCTGATCAAGGAAAATCTTTGAATTTTTACATGCAAAGCGGTATAAAGCAGCTAAAAAAGAACTGGTTAAGGAGCAAACTGAAAAGAATAAGGAGCTAGAAAATCAACAAACAGAGGATTTTAAGACAGAATCATTTAAAAAGGATAATCAGTCCGATTTGCCTTTATGGCTTTTTGTCCTTTTAGCCATAGTTATATCACCTCTTTCTGTTGGCATGTACGAAGGAATAACCGGTAGGTTTTGGCTGAACCTTGTGCTGTATGCTGTTGGTTTGGGAGTAGCCCTTGTTGGATTGATTGCAATACTAGCAGTTGTTCATGCATTATTAATTGTACTAGATGTCATATAAGATGAAAAATTTTAAAAAAGGAACGTTAGCACTTACCATTATCTGCGCTGTATTAATAAACTTCTCTTTTGTGAAAGATGGAGGGCCTTTGTTTAGTCACAAAGACAAGAAATTCACCTGGTATGGTGTGGACTTTAGAAAAGCAAAATTTATCGGTTCATCTGGATTCAGTAATCCAGATGAAATAAGTAAGGTTTACTTAACCAAATGGAATAATATTATTCTTGATGAATCGAGTAAGTATGATCTCAAAGGTGCTCTGAAAGTTAAAAACTACAGTTATAAAATTGACTGGATGATCGGGATGAACGATGAGGTTGATGTTGGTTCAAATATTCAAGGAGATTCTTACTCAATTTCAGAAGCAGACGTAAAAAAGCATATTAAAGGCTACCACGGTGCCGATGGAGATGGCATAGGTATCGTGTTCATTGTAGAGTCATTTAATAAATTTGATGAGAAAGGATATTTTTGGGTAACATTCTTCGATGAAAAAAGCAAAGAAGTGATTTTAACTGAGCACATAAATGGAAACGCAGGGGGCTTTGGCTTAAGAAATTATTGGAGTAGCTCTATGAATGATGTTATCGAGCAAATAGAATCAAAAAAGCAAAAAAAGTGGTTTAGTAAAAAGTAAGATGAGTGCATTAAACAGCTATAAGCATCTTCCATTTACTTTTTTTGGTCTTGATTTCACTAGGTCCAAAATGATAGGTACGCAAGGTTTTAATGATCCTCAAGCAATTCGTGACAGACTATTTTATTCGTGGAACTTAATCTTACATAAAGAGAAAGTTAAATTCAATCTACAAGAGCAATTAAATGTTCGAGAATATTATACCATGTTCGATTGGTGCGCAAGTAATAATAGACAAATTCCAGTTGAAGGGTTAGTAACAGACTATCAATATCAGTTAACAGAACAAGATGTTATTCAACATGTGAATAATTTCCAAAATGTCCCAGGACATGGAGTGGGTGTGGTGTTTGTTGTAGAAACGTTGAATAAAATTGGCGAAGTAGCAATTATTTGGGTAACGTTTTTTGACATTCAATCCAAACAAATGTTGATAACAACACGAAGGTCTGGACAGCCTAGCGGACTTGGGATTCGTAATTATTGGGCGAATGCTATACACAAAGTCATTCTAAGTTTACGAAAATTTTAACTTTGTACCCTTTATTTAGCTATTCAATTGAAATTTAACAAAGACATGATTCAAACAAATCCAGAATTATCTGCACTTGAAGCCAAAGAAATTGCACAGCAATGGGCATTTGCACCAATCTTTTTTCAAGCAATAATGTGCATGAGGCGAATGGGTATTTTTACGGCTCTTATTAAAGCTAAAAAAGGTATCTCAATTCCTGCATTGGCGGAAGCAACTAAAGTATCTGAATATGGAATCTTGTGCTTGTTAGAAGCTGGTATTACTGCCGGAATTGTTACCGAAGAAGAAGGGGATTATAAAATAACAAAAGTGGGTTATTTTCTTGCGAAAGATCCGCTGACGGATGCTAATATTGATTTTGTAAATGATATATGCTACGAAGGAATGTTCCACTTGCAAGAGAGTATTGAACAGTCTAAGCCGGTAGGGTTAAAAAAATTAGGTGATTGGCCAACGATTTATGAAGGTCTTTCCAAACTGAAAGAATCGATCAAAACATCTTGGTTTAAGTTTGATCATTATTATTCAGATGGATCTTTTGACGATGCACTAGACTTTTTGACATCGAAAAGTCACAGCCATATTATGGATATTGGGGGGAATACGGGTAAATTTGCGCTTGCATACACTAAAAGGCAAGATTCACATCAGGTAACAATAGTTGACTTACCTGGGCAGATTGAAATGGCTAAAAAGAACATTGGTCAATACGAAGTAGCTGATCGAGTCAATTACTACCCTACAGATATTTTATCAAAGGATGGAGAAACTCCAGCTCAAGTTGATGCAGTATGGATGAGTCAGTTTTTAGATTGCTTTTCGAATGATGAGATTGTATTCATTCTTGAGAAGATTAAAAGAAATGTTCCTAAAGGCACTCCAGTTTACATTATGGAAACTTTTTGGGACAATCAAAAATATGATTCGGCAGCACATTGCTTAACTGGGACATCTTTGTATTTCACAGCTATTGCCAATGGAAATAGTAAGATGTATGGTTCAAAGGATTTTATTGAGACCGTAAATCGAGCAGGATTTAAAATTGACGAAGAGTTTTTGCTAACTGAAAACAGCTATCATACAATTTTAAAATGTTCAGAATCTTTTTAATTAGCTATTTCTAACTTCTTCAATTAGCTTCTCTTTATCTAAGAAATAGAAACAGGTTAAAAACGATCCAACTGTTACCCCAAGTATTCCATGCATTACAATGTTTTGTCCTGTTAAAAACAGATTCTTTACGTTGGTTTTAGGGTTGATGAAAGCATTAAACGGCATGTCGCAATCTTTCCACATTCCGTAAGAAGTTCCATCTGGCGTATTTAAATAGTCTCTGAACGTTAGCGGAGTTGAACTTTCTGCGTGGGTTATTTTATTAGAAATCCCAGGAAATCTCCTTTCAACTCGATCCAAAATGCGGTTTTGATATTCGGTTTTTAGATCCTCGTATTTTTTTCCACGAATGCCTTCTTCACTTACTGTATTGAACGAGTCTTCCCAATTTCCAAAATTAGCCGTGTCCATATACGTCATGGCCGTAATTCCATTTGCTTTTTGAGGGTTCTTTGAATTGGCAGGTGTACTAATCATTACAGACGCTGGCCACTCAGGTTCAGAAACAGAAATGTTCCAGACATCCTCATCATTTTTATGATGGTATATATTATAATTTAGATAGTCAAAGCTATCTTGTTCTAATACAAAATGACCACAAAAACAGGCTGGGGAATTTTCAATTTTACCAATTCTTGAACGGAATGGCTTTTTAAAGTTTTCCGGTCCAATAAGTTTAATTGTACTGGTAGGATGAAGATTAGAGATAAAGTTGTCCGCGTGGATTTCACTTCCATCTATCGTCTTCAAATATTTGATGTGCTTGTCTTCAACATGAGCACCAGTGATTTCCATTCTTCGAAATAACTTACCGCCCATTTTTCTAATCTGCCTGGATAACTCAATAGCAATTTGCGAGCCTCCATCTGCTACTCGATATGAACTTTCGATGTAAGAATTAGTAACTAAAGCATGTACGAAAAATGGAGTTTTGTCTTTGTTTCCAGCATATAACATCATGTTCCCAGTCAGCACTGAAAATAACCTTGTATTGTTAGTAAGGCTGCTGATAACTTGGTAAACATTACTTTGTAAAAGGTCTGGATCATTCATGTATTCACCTAAGCCAGACACCTCAAGGTTATACAGCTTAAAACGATTACAATAGTCTTGAATTAGCCTGCAGTATTCGTTAATTGCCTTGTGTTCATTTGGGAATTGAATTTTTAATTTATCCGCAAAATTTTCATAACCCTGGGCAAGTGCATGAGCTTCAAAATTGTCTCCAAATTCAATAGAGTCGAAACAATCTATATCCAATTGTCGAAGCTTAAGATTATGATCTCCTAAACCGAAATACTTAAAATATCGGTTTAGGTTCTGGCCTTCACTTAAGCCTCCTAGGTAGTGGACACCAGTATCGAAGATGGTTTTTTGTCTGCTGAATACCTGCAAACTCCCACCTATTTGATGATTCTTCTCAAAGACAGCTACTTTGAGTCCGTTTTTGGCTAAAATATAGGCTGTTTGAAGACCTCCTAGTCCGCTACCTATGATGGCAACATCGTATTTTTCTTTTACTTCTGACATTTAACTATATACATTACATTCGAGGTTCTGGAATCTTGTTCAACCATTTCAAAATGTAGTTGATGCTCTTTTGCTTTATTTTCTAGCCAAGTCTCCCCAAAAAAGAATAAATCGTTTGTTGTTTGATTAAAACCACTTACTGTTGAGAAAACTTCCGTCAATTTAGTGGTTTTATGGTTATCTCCATCATCTTCATTGCCATCTCTTATAAAAACAGCTTGTGTCGTTTTTAATTTGGAAAAAATTCGATCTACTAATTTATTTAAGTCGGCTTCGGTTAGATAATGGAGAACGTCATTAAAAAAGATTTTGGTATAATCCTCGTAATCAAGGTCTCTAATGTCTCCTGAGAAGAAATTCAATTTGTCAGATTTGGCCGTTCCATTATGAGCGTTTGCAATTTTGAGTTTATCCATATCCATAGCGTCTATCTTTAGTTCTGGATATTTGTAATGCAAGAAAAATGAATAATAACCGTATCCACATCCTGCATCTAAAAGTCGATCTTCATTCGTTATGAATTGGCTGTAGTAATCATAATTGTCTCGTTCGAATAGCCATTTTATCTTGAAATAAAACTCAACAATCGGACCTCGATAATCGTAGTTAGACTTAATTCTTTGGTAAAAGTACTTGGCATCTTCTGTTTCCTTTTGATGCTCATAATATTGCTCTTTGAAATAGGCCGTGATTGATTTGGTCCTTTCTTTATATCCAACGCCATAACTTTCATCATTCGGCATAATAGGAGGCAATATCTTTGTGGTTAGTCTTCCGTTCTTTAAAACGTAATCGTGTTTAGACATTACGTAATCAAATCCATGAAGTATGACTGGAACAATAGGTAGTTTTAGTTCGTCAGCGATCATAAAAGCACCTTTATGAAACCTTCCAATTTTGCCATCTTTGGATCTAGTTCCTTCTGGGAAAACGGCAATCGAATATCCCTCGTTCGTCATTTGCCTAATCACCGTTAAATTTGCTTCGGTGCCATGATCCGCAGTAACATAACCAGCATATCTTACAGCCCATCCAAAAACGATAGAATTATATACCCAATCATTGGTAAGCAATTTAATTTTAGGATGCAAAAGAACGATCGCGAGTATGTCAACAAAAGACTGGTGATTGGAAATGATAACGGAAGGAGTTTGCTTATCTAAGTTCTCCCTACCTATAATCTTCTTTCTAAAATTCAACATGACATATAACAGCGTCAATGTAAATTTCGAAATCACCCAATTGTAAGCTTTGACTTTTAGTTTTTTACTTATAGGGATTAGAAGGAAAATACCGAGTAGAATAAATAGAATAGTGCATCCTACAAAGAAATACGAGAATGCGAATATTGAAGCAACAATACCAACTAATGTGAGTGGTGGCTTGTTTTTCTTGGTTGGTTTTAGAATGAGAATTTCAAACAACCAAGGTTGAATTAAAAAAGATGAGATAACAATAATCACCATCCCTAGAACGGCCATTGGAGCAATAGAATTAAGAGCTGGGTGTTCAGCAAAGAATAGTGATCCGCAACCTATAATAGTTGTCAATGCTGAAAGTAAAATCGCATTTTTAAACGCTGGAAGTTCTTTTCGACCTTCTCTATATTCTTGCAGGTAACCGTCTGTTATAAAGATTGCATAATCATCTCCTAATCCGAAAATAAACGTGCATACGATAATGTTGATGAAATTGAATTCAATTCCGAATAAGTAAGAGAAACCTAATATCCAAATCCAACTAATAGCCATCGGCAAAAAGGTGATAATGACTAACTCTATTCTTCCGTATGCCATCCACATGGCAACAATTACGATGAAAATAGAAATAAATAAAATGTAATTGAAATCAGCTTCAAGGGCAGTTACCAAATCGGTTGCGAGTTCCTTTTTACTAATTAATTCGACTCCTGGAATAGCAGCTAAAGCACCCAAATACTCGTCATATTTATCTAACGGATATTCAATTAGACTGGCAATTTTAATTGCTGAATCTTCTTCAAATTCAAAATTTACTGGAAACAGCCTAGCGATAGAATCTATGGCTAGATAACTAGGTAAAGTATTGGTTAATTCCCTGAACGCTGCAAATGCATTTGGGGTGAATCCGGCAGTAATTGAAAGACTATCAAATCGATTCAGTTTTTCTTCATTAGACCTCCAAAACGAATTCCAAATTGAAAAGCAGTCTTTTATTTTGCGTTTTGACGGGTTGATTATAGCTGTAGACAGATAGCTAAAGTTCGTGTCTATCTTGTGAATAGAATCTAAGTAACCAAGTACTTTCTCGTTTAACGCATAAGTGTCATCCAACGTCTTTCCTTTTGCAAAAGCAAAGACCGCTCGGGTAGTTCTTGAATCCATCCCTAAAACTTGAGCTTCATTGTTTCTTAATTCTTCTGGAAAAAAGTTAATAGATTCTAGATCACTACTGAATGAAATGTTGGACGCGAAATATCCCATTAATATTGTTGTGCCAATAATGCTTACTGTTATAAACATGCGAACCTTCCCTCCTAATTTTGGAAGTTTCAAATCCTTAGGAG
>JBLIOB010000157.1:0-9362 GCA_047639575.1 Parvicellaceae bacterium | reverse complement strand
TTCCTACCTTCGCTATGGAAATCTAGAGGGTGCAAAGAATATCGTTTAAAGAAATAAGTAAGCTTGCAATTCCGGCCATATTATTTAATGTGGTTGAGCCAGTTATTGGCATGACGGACATGGCAATTATCGGCAGAATTCCTGAACACGCTTCCGAAGCGCAAGCCGGAGTTGGATTAGCCGCAGGATTAATTTCATTACTCATTTGGAGTTTAGCGCAATTACGTACCGCGGTTTCCTCAATCACTTCTCAGTATCTGGGTAAAAATAAATTACATCAAATAAAATCACTTATTCCGATTGCGCTATACGCAAGTTTTGCCCTTGGAGCAATCGCCTGGTTTTTAACTTCGTTTTACTATTTACCAATTAGCGATTTTCTTTATGACAAGTCCGAACCATTAATAATTGACAGCGCTAATTCCTATTACCAAATAAGGGCTGTCGGGCTTCCACTGTCTTTATTTATAGCCTGCATATTTGGAATATTTAGAGGATTACAGAATACAAGTTGGGCTATGATCATCAGTTTATTAGGCGGAGGGATAAACTTAGTCTTAGACTTAATCTTAGTGAATGGAGTTGGCAGCATTCCTGCTTATGGTGTTGCAGGAGCAGCCTGGGCTAGTGTTATTTCTCAATTGATAATGGTTGTGTTATGCATTGTCTTTCTTCAATCTAAAACTCCCTTTAGCCTCTTCTATTTCAGCTCTAAGATCAAGGAATTAAGAAAAATGTTAATTCTTTTCCTCAACATGTTCATCCGCACGATCGCAGTGAGCGGGACATTTATTCTTGCTTTAAGATTTGCAAACGGATATGAAGAAACGAAAGAAGGAACTTTAGCTGCTTATGCTATCGGCATTAACATTTGGTTGTTTTCTTCTTATTTTATTGATGGATTTTCAAATGCCGGAAATGCAATCTCGGGCAAGTTATTGGGCCAACGAAATTTTGAGAAATTAAAACTACTTCGAAACGACCTATTGAAAATAAACGGGATCATTGGATTTGGATTGGCAGTGGTTTATCTTATCCTTTATGTATTTATCGGCAACCTCTTCTCTGAAGACGAGACGGTTAAATCCATATTCTACAGCTTCTTTTGGATCGTTATTGTTATGCAACCACTCAACTCCATCGCGTTCAGCTATGACGGGATTTTCAAAGGGCTAGGAGAAGCTAAAGCTTTAAGGAACAGTCTTCTTATAGGGACATTCGGAGTTTTTATTCCAGTAATATTTGGACTAGATTTTCTATTGGATTCTCTTTATTCTATTTGGGCTGCTTATGCAGGTTGGATGATTTTCAGAGGTGTGAGTTTACACTTTATTTTTCAAAAGAAATATGTACTCAATTCAAATTCATCTGAAAAAAATCAAGTTGATTCTGACGTAATCGATCAATAAATAATGTGAACGTTTTCTTCAGAAACATGTAACTAATTAAGGATTTTACATTTACTTTATACGGACCATGGTCAACGAATGAAAAATCTTTTATTAATTAGTTTCCTATTTGCATCTATTGTAGCTAAGGCTGCCCCTACATTACTCACCCCAGAAGAAAAAGCTTTCTTGTATCATGTCATTATGAAAAGTCCCGTTCTAGAACGGAACATCTCCGACCTTGTTCATTTCAAAGGAGACTCGTTGGTTTACGGAGAAAAAGTTGATTATGATTTAATTGAGGAACAAATCATTTACGAACCGTCCCTTTTAGAAATAAATATCCAGGGATTTACAGATGTTTCGCCTGGCTTACTATCCGAATTGACAACCAAAATGGCTTTGTACGCTTTGCACTTGGAACTAAAAAAAAGGAATGAAGACACACCAGAAGGATATTCAGACCGCATCTTTAAGCACTTCATGGGTAAACTGGCCGAAGAAATGCCCTCTGTAGCCACCAGAGATAGAAATAATGTACTTGAAATTATTCCAAAACTAGATGGGCTTTTAGATCCTTCATTTTCGATGAATGAAAAAATAAGTTTTGTTCGTGAACTTGGTTTGTTCTCTGTAGAAGATCAGCGGAAAGTATTGGATGCTTATCATTCGGCTATAGATATCTACACGCAGGAAAAAGCGTTAGATTATTTTTTAATGCTTGGCGGAAAAAGAGGTTCATTTCAAAACACCTTATTGGCCGCTGGGGATGGGAGTGGAACAGCTGGACTGTTGGGCGAAAGAAAAGCTGGCAAGCCAAAAGGGATTGGGCTCTTTACGTACCAAACTAAAATTTTCACCAACATGCGAAATTGGGAGCAAATTGAAGTTAAGAAGGCCCCACAACGAAAATTTCAGTTAATTGGAGAGGGTAAAACCACCAACTTACATTTAAGTATTTGGGGATTCAATTCTATACACCAAACTACGGTTGTCTTGAAACATTTAGGTAAATCGTACCTTTTTTATGCTAATAAAGAATCAAAAGAACTTTCACCAGACACTGCATTTTCTGGAGGAAAAACCTACCATAGATTGATTATTGATGTTGAGAAAAAAATTGGAGAATTACAGGAAGGACTTTTTGGAAAACTCGGTTTTGAATACTGGAAGGATTATTACACAGAGAAATTGGAAGAAACCAAAATGGCAATTCTAGCTTGTGAAGCAGAACTGAACGTCTTAAGAAGTAATAGCCTTAAAAACAAAAAGAAGATTTCTAAACAACAAGAGAAGTATGTCCGGCTCCATACTTCTAAATCAAACTATTCCAAGAAGCTCGAAGAAGCCAAATACAACCTCAAGCATGGTCATGATGATTTTAAAAAGTACAAAATGAAACTTGCTCAGATGAACGAGTATCTAGGTCATGATCGTCAGGAATTTGAAAAGATTGGGAGCGTTTATGTTTTTGAAGACGGATCAATTTTCGATGCAAACACGCAAGATTTTAAATTTAGTGACATCACTAGTCAGGAAGACATATATGTAAGACTAATTGCTATTGGGGGAAAAGCTTTCAATAAAAACGTTGATGAAATTCAGCTTCACGTTAACTTAACCAAGGGTAAAGAAATAGAGCGGTTCTATGATGAATTTAATTTAAAGCTAAAAGATGTTTTTCATTCTGACCATTTCATGTTGGATAGTTTTGAGCTTGATGATTTTCAGAAATTCCAGATTAGACGTATCGCAAAAAAACTAGGAACTCCTTCAACTACCGCGTTCGCCTCAGTGGCAGGAAAGGGAATTGGAGCAAAAACGGAAAATGGAATTGAAGCCTCTCTTGGAATGGATTGGGATCAATACCCTGGACCAACAGCTGCTGATCGAGAAAGAATTAAAAAGAGCCGAATGTTTTCTGATCTACGAATGAGTAGAGCTCAAATTTACTTTAGAGACAGTTCTCTTTATGTTGACATTGAATCGTTTACTGACCCTGTGAGAAGTAAAATGCACCTTAATAAGCCATTAATCAAGGCACATTTTGAGAAAAAACTAGCTTCAGGAAATGAAGTGCTAAGTACGCTCAGGTCATACTATCTATACGAAGTAATATTGGATGAAATTGCTTTACAAGCTAAAAAAGAACTTTCAGGAGATGAAAAAGCCAAGTGTTTAGAACGACTTAAAAAACTTAGAGACAGAATAAAGGCAAACTGCAATGACAAATTGGAAGTAGGTTATCTAGACTATCTTAAATTTAAGCAAGAATTCGGAGGCTAGGACCGAATTTAGAATTCTTCTTCTTTCTCATTCGGGAAAAAGTTTTTATTAAAGTTTAGAAGATACAGTTTCGTCTGGGCCCTAGTAACAGCGGTATAAAGCCATCTTAAATACTCTTTATTCATCATCTCATCAGTTAAGTACCCCTGATCAATAAAAACAACTGGCCACTGCCCGCCTTGAGATTTATGACAGGTTACCGAATAAGCGAATTTCACTTGCAATGAGTTAAAATAAGGGCTATCCAACACTTTCTTTATTCGTTGTTTTCGGTTAGAGAACTCCATAAAGTCTTGCTCTATACTTGAGAACAAATCCTTCATATCTTTTCGAGGCAGGTTCGGTGCTTCCACCATTATTGTATCTAACATAATCTTAGTTTCCAGTTCAGGTTCATCCGGATAGTCTAATAATTTACAGATTACATTCGCAAATCGTTTACCATAGATCTCTTCTATATTAACAATTTTTAAAATCTCAATAATATCTCCATTAGCAATGAACCCAGCCTTAGAACTAGCATCTAGCCACGTATAATTATTCTTAACTACCATCATCAAATCGCCTGCTGTGACCTCATCTTCATGCCAAAGAACCCGAGACCTAACCTGCTGATTAAATTGATTTGCTCTTTTATTAGAACGAGTAATGATCATGCAATTCTCAACACCGTAAGTGCCGATATTTGATTCTAACTCATCCTGCAAGTCATAACCATTAACCTTTATAACGTCCTTAAATCGATCTGTGGAAATGACTGGGAACTCCATTAAATCATCTTCTGAAACCTTAGGCGCCACATGCTGTTGATTTCTAATCTGAAACGAATTAAATAATATTCCCGACTCTTGCATTTGTCTCATGACCTGCGTAAGCTCTATTTCTTTAACAGGCAATTGAAACCTTCTTTTGATGAAATCGCCATCTAATGCCCAACTTTCATCTTCCATAACGGGAGGTAGCTGAGCAGTATCTCCGACAAGAATTAATTTGCAACCATCACCTGAATAGACATATTTCATCAAGTCATCTAACAAATTCCGTTCGTCTTCATATGGGTTTTTAATTCCACCTTTTACAGAAATCATCGAAGCTTCATCCACTATAAACAAGGTGTTTTTATGCTTGTTTTCCATCAATTTGAAATAGTTCATTCCACCTTTGCTGGTTTTGAAATACATTTTTCGATGAATTGTTGAAGCAGGTTTTCCTGAGTAAGTTCCCATTACTTTAGCAGCTCTTCCAGTTGGCGCCAACAGGACACTGCGCTTAAAAACATCTGGCAGAGCCTTTACCAATGCACCAATCACAGAAGTTTTACCCGTACCTGCATATCCTCTCAATAAAAAAACGGTCCTTTCCGAATCCTCAAACAAAAAAGCACTTAACGCATGAAATAGTTCCTTTTGTTTGGCGGTAGGCTCATGTATAAAATAAGTCAACAATAACCTGTAAAAATGATCCGTTTTGTTTGTGGAATTCGTTTCGGGCATGCATCTAATAATGAGAACTTGAATATAGTTTAATGCTATTAATTAAGTGAATAAGAAGCAGAAAAACTACAGGTTGTAAAAAATTAAATACTGCATAGCTCATTTAAAAAAAATTGTAGTTTTGTAACACTTCAAAAAGGAGATAAAAGATATGGACTCATATGACAAATTAACACAAGGAGTAAGCAAATACATTGTTCCTTGCATTTTCTTCGTAGTAGGAATCATTCTGCTAATTACAGGATTAACAACCAATGCGGAAACAAAAGTTGTTCAAAGTAACTGGTTTGTTTACGCTGGTATCGTTCTAACTTTAATGGGGTTCCTGATGGGATTACACATTGGTGGATTTTTGAAGAAAAAAGTGGCCTTAGTTTTAGTTCCAGTATTAATTGGACTATGTGTTTGGTTCTCTTATATGAATTACGCTTCAGTAAAAGCCCGAATTGATTTAGGAAATAGATTTGATTTGTACCAGGACAACGTGAAACAAGCCTTATTAGATATTAAAGATATTGAGATTGCGTATAAGAAGACTTATTACAAATACACGGCCAACCCAGAAGAATTAAAATCATACTTGATGAATGGACAAGTAAGGTATGTTACCAGTCTTTGTGATGAAAGACAGGCTCCCGGAAGAAGAATGACATTTCCTGAAGCCGATTCTTTAGGGATTAACCCTCAGACAGATTCGGGAAATGTTGCAATGGAAACTATCGATGACCACGAAGCGACTCTTTTAGGTTTGATTACCAAGGACACTGTTTTAATACCTGTTTTTGATTTTGTCTTCGGTTCGAAAGATGAAAAAGGAAATTATGGATTGCCTTTTCACATTTGTGATTGTCCTGATACTAATGGCAATTTTTTGTATGATGTTACAGTTGCACCAGTAAGTAACCCAACAAAAAGAAGATATGCATTTGACATGGACTCATTATGGGTGAAAAGAGGGAAATTTGAGGGTGCTTTTGAATTAATGACTGCTGACCTTGGTGATTCAGCCTTGGCTAAACCAGTATTTACGGTTTATGATTCACGCCCTTTCGATCCATTCACGAAACGAGACACTTTACGAGTTGGTAAACTTAACAAACACAACACGGAGGGTAACTGGAAAGACTAATGCAGCCCTTGCTGTTTAAAAATACTGCTGAAGATTATCATCTCAGTAATCAAAACCACCTCAACATCGAGTGTGGTTTTGGTCTTTTTAAAGCAATTATTTACGAACCAACATCTGGTAAAGTTATCTGGGCTTGTGCAGAAGAATCCACAGGAATAGCGGCATCAATTACAGCTCACGAATTGGAACAAATAGGTTATTCGGAGGTTTCAATCAATCTAGTTAATCCATATTCTACTTTAATTCCAAACGAACTATTCGAAGAAGATCAATTAGATGCTTATTTGAGTTTCAACTTTGAGACGATTGATAATGCAATTTCGGCTGTTGATGATTTGAAAACGATTGAAGCAAAAAACTGCTACTTAATTTTCGAGAAAGAAAAAGAAGCGATTCACCAACTGATCAATAATGCCAAAATAGGCCATCAATCAACAGGGTTGATAGAGTTAAATCGTACCAAAGAATCAATTGTTTTAATTGAGATGCATCCAACCCATTTTCAATTGATGCATGTAGCCGAAAACGATTTTAAGATTTTCAATTGTTTCGCGTATGAGAATGTAGAAGACCTTCTATACTACATAACGTATGCACTGAGGCAGCTTAACATAGAAAAGGAAGCAGAGGTAGAAATTTCGGGTTGGTTGAAACCATCTGACGAATTTTATAAACGGCTTAATGCCTTTCTTCCAAATGTGAAAATCGTATCTGGCTCTACAAAAAGTCCGGACAAAGGTTGCATTCCAGCCAGTGAAGCGCATGTATTTAATCAGGTAACTAGACAACATTTATGCGGGTAATATCAGGAAAATTTAGAAGTAAGCGAATCCGAGCTCCCAAAGCTATAAAAGCGAGACCCACTACCGATTTCGCAAAGGAAAGCCTCTTTAATATTTTAAACAATTGGTTCGATCTACAGGAGATCACCGTACTGGATTTATTTTCAGGAACCGGAAACATCTCTTATGAATTTGGCTCTCGAGGAGCACAGCAAATATTGGCAGTTGATATAGCACTAGCCAGTCAAAAATTCATTCGTAAACAGGCCGAAGAAATGGAATTGCCCATGACGGTAATTAAAGCAGATGCATTTCGGTTTGTAAGGAATCATGTTGGTCAATACAATGTCATTTTTGCGGATCCGCCTTATGGCCATAGAGACATGACTACGCTTCCTTCTTTAATCTTAGATAAAAATCTATTGAAACCAAAAGGAGTTTTAATCGTTGAGCATGATAGAGATACCGATTTCACGAAAGAGGAACGGTTTTTGGAACTGAGAAAGTATGGAAAAGTACATTTCTCCTTTTTTGAGTAAGTCAAATGAAAAGAATTGCAATATTTCCAGGGTCTTTTGACCCCCTTACCAAGGGGCACGAAGATATTTTATTAAGAAGTACCGATCTTTTTGATGAGGTAATAATTGCCATTGGGCAAAACTCTACGAAAAAATCATACTTCACTATTGAAGAACGGATTGAGTTTATAGAAAAAACGTTTGTAACCAATCCAACAATTAAAGTTGATACTTATCAAGGATTAACGATAGACTTTTGCAAAAAAGTTAACGCCAACTTTATCCTAAGAGGGATTAGAAATTTCAATGATTTTGAGTACGAGAAATCGATCTCTCAAATAAATAGGAAACTTGCCCCTGAGGTTGAAACAGTGTTTTTAATGACATCTCCAGAGTTTGCAGCAATAAGCTCTACGGTTGTTCGAGAATTACTACTCCACAAAGGAGATGTTTCAATGTTTGTACCAGATAAAGTTAAAATTATATGACACGTTTAATTTTCATACTCTCGGCTATAATCTTCGCTTTCGGAGCGAATGCACAAATGGTAACTGTTCACGGATCTGCACCAAGCTTTGTAGGGAAACACGTGTATTTACATCAGTTCACCGATTATATGTCTCAGGGATATGAAAAAATTGACGCGGATATCGTTGATGTCTACGGCAATTTCACTTTTGAAGCTCATTTGAATGAAATAACTGAGACCTTTATTCAGATTCAAGATAAATCTGGTATCCTCTACATTGATCCTAAAGAAGCTGAATATCATGTTTTCTTCCCCGGTCCAAATCAACCAGAATATTATAACGGTAAAAACACTTCACTCATTCTAGACAGCTTAAGTAAAAACGATATTAACACTTTGATCATTGATTACGAAGCAAGGTTGGATCATTTTCTACATGTAGGGAATTATGATAAAGACAACGATTCGGTTTGGAACCTAGCCAAAATCATAATGACTCGAGAAGGGAAAGATGTATTGGATGAATTCAAAGGCATTTGCAGAAAAGAATATAAAGAAATTGAAAATGACTTCTTTCAGCAGTACGTTCAATATTCGATTGCAGGTTACGAGCAATTTTCAGGCGGAGTTGAATACGTTGAATTTAATAAAGCAGCCGTCTTTAACTCCTACTTAAAGGACAAGCCAATTCTGTACAAAAACAGTAGCTATATGTATTTTCTTTTCGAATTCTATGAAAAGCCTTTTAATATGATAGGAAGAGCAAATTACATTGCAACTCAAGATATTATTAATGAAACAGCCAGCTACAGTAAACTAATTACACTTCTAAGCACTCAACATTATTTAAAACATCCACAGATTTGTGAATTAATCTTGATGAAAGGGATTTTAGAAGAGTATCACTCTGGCAGATATTACAAGCCCAATTTGGCTCATATTCTAGATAGCGTTTCTATTGTTTCAGTGTTCCCAGAAAACAAAGCAATAGCCAGCAGCTTGCATCATATTTTAACGAGATTAGAACCTGGATATAAAGCACCCGATTTCAATTTAATCTCAACTAAGAATGATACTATTTCTTTAGCCAACTTCAAAGGCAAGTATGTCTACTTAGATTTCTTTCATACCCAAAGCTCTCCTGCGATTACAGAGAAAATATTGATCCCCGGGCTGAAAGAAAAATATGGAAAGTACATCGAATTTGTTTCGATCAGTTTGGACGAAAAATCCGAAGACTTGGATGCATACTTAAAAGATAATCCATCTTACAATTGGACTTTCGCCAGCTATAAAG
>JBLIOB010000156.1:0-9461 GCA_047639575.1 Parvicellaceae bacterium | reverse complement strand
GCTGAATCAACCTTGAAGAACAAAAAAGGCAAGATTCTTGCAACGGGTAGAGGGAGTTTCACCCTTAGCTCAATCAGTCTTTCAGCAGAAATTGGGTATAAATAAGGATAATCGTAAATTAGAAGATATGAGAGTTTTATGTGTTTTAATGTTAGTAGCCTTTTCATTTCTTGGCAATGCACAGGAAAATACCGAGAATCCAAATTCATTGAAAGGAACTGCTTTTAAAGACCGTGTATATTTTGGAGGTAATCTCGGCCTTAATTTTGGCGATATTACGGTAATCAATGTTGCCCCTATAATGGGTTATAAATTGAATAAAAAATTATCAGTCGGACTTGGTGCTAAATACATCTATTACCGAGAAAGGTATCCTGATTATAATTGGAAATATTCTACCTCATTCTATGGTGGAAGCGTGTTTAGCAAATTTAGTCTTACAGAAAACATCTTTTTACATGGTGAATTTGAAGCTCTAAATTCTGAAGTAAGAGAGTTTTTGTCAACCACTTCTACTCGGAAATGGGTGCCAATGGGCTTTGTTGGAGCTGGCTACAAATATGGGATGGGTGCAATTTCATTTCAATTATTAGCCCTTTATGATATAATTGATAGTCCATACTCGCCATATCGCGGTCAATACATCTTCGGACCGAATATTCCAGTAATTATTCGAGGTGGAATCGTAATCGGGCTATAGGCGCAAGGTAGCGGACTGTATTTCACACTTAAAACTCTGATCTAAAACGGTTTAGATCAGCCACATCCAGTAAAACTGTTCGGCTATTATTAGTTAGTTTTTCTTGAATGATCTATCTTGCTTAGCTAAACACTCGACTCATGCTTTACGAATTGAAAAAAACACTGGCTGTTGCCTTGTTTTTATTATTGGCTGCGCCCGCTATATCCTTCACCTCAACTTATATTTCACCAACTTCTCATCAATTTGACGCATCTTATGAAGCGGCATATTCCTTATATCCTGAAATTCCAAAAGGATTGCTTGAAGCAGTTTCATTTAGTTATAATAGAATAAATCACATCACTTATGATTCAAGTTCTATTTACAGTTGTATCGGTCTACCGAGAACGTACGGAATTATGGGTTTAACCGAAAATGGTAAAGGCTTTTTCAAGAACAACTTAACCTATGTTGCGGTGCTTTCGGGTTACTCGAAAGAAGAACTGAAGGATGACGCAAGCAAATCTATTCTTGGCTACGCATCAGCATATTCGCAACTTCTATCAAATACGTCTTCAGTCAAGAAATCATGGGAGGATCATGCTTCGGCTCTTCGAGCATTGAGTGAATTGCCTAGCTTAACAACCCAACAAGATTTTGCTTTAAATAGTCAGGTCTACGTCATGCTTTGGTTCTTAAATCAACCTGCATTTCAAAATGAGTTTAATTTCCCCAACCCAAACATCAATTTCACAAATGTATTTGGAGCAGAAAATTATAAGGTTTTGTCTTCAACTAGAATTGACATTAATGATGAAAAAATTAAAAGCGGAGGTGGAGAAGTATATCAAAAATTACCTGGACCATGTTCAGATTTCCCTGGTTCGATTTGGGTAGCCGCAGATGCGTCTAATTTTTCATCCAGAAGTGGAACATCCATTTCCGCTATTACTATTCACGATATAGAAGGAACTTATGCCGGTGCCATTTCTTGGTTTCAAAACCCGATATCCAATGTTAGTGCGCACTATTGCCTTCGTTCTATTGACGGACAAGTCACGCAGATGGTTTGTGATGTGGACAAAGGCTGGCACGTAGGAACGGAAAACCCATACGCTATTGGCTTAGAACATGAAGGTATTGCAAGTATTCAAGGTTGGTATACAGAAGAACTTTATCAAGCTTCAGCGGCAGTTTGCTTAGACGCAATGAATGACTTTAGCATCGATCCGCTTAGAGCCCACACAGGACCTCCTGAATCTGGAATAACCACATTAGGAAACTGCATTAAACTAAAAGGACATCAGCATTTTGCAAATTCAACCCACACGGACCCTGGTATTTTCTGGGATTGGGATTATTTCTACACTTTGCTAAATGATGGTACGACTCCAGGAGGAACCACGTACACTACAGCTACAGGGAATGTTTTCGACTCAGGTGGGTCTGGAGGTAACTATGGTGATGATGAACGACTTTATTGGACAATAGCACCTGCAGGAGCGACTTCGGTTACTTTAACTTTTAGCCAATTCGATTTAGAATCAAATTGGGACCACTTATACATCTACGATGGTAATAGTGTTTACGATGACTTAATTGGAGTATACACTGGCACAACATCTCCTGGTACTGTAACTGCAGAAAGCGGATCTATATTTTTAGAATTTCGATCAGATTGCGGAACAAACAACCCTGGGTGGAGTGCTTCATATACTAGTTCAACAGCGCCTCTATCTTGCCCAGCACCGTCAGCTCTAAATGAAACCGACATTATTCCAGTTGCGGCAACTTTAAATTGGGCCGGAACGGCATCAACTTACTTGCTGAGATTTCGGGATCACACCTACGATCCCTGGACTTATTCAACAATTACCGGTAATTCTAAATCCTTAAGCGGACTTTCGGCAAATAGTGAATACTACTGGGGAGTTGCGTCATTATGCACTGGCGACACTTCAAGCTTCGCTGGATCCATGTTTACAACGCCAGCAGCGGTTGGTGCTTTCAGCATTTCAGAATGCGATGGAGACTTTAGAGATTCCGGTGGCCCACTTGGCGTATACTTGAATACAGAAAATTACACGTACACGATAAATACCAGTGGAGTAATAACCGTAGTCTTTACATCATTTAATGTCGAGAACAACTATGATTATTTGTATATTCATGATGGTAACTCAATTGCTGCAGCGCAAATTCCTGGAAGTCCGTTTACGGGCACCTCGCTCCCTAGCACTTTCACTTCTTCTGGAAATAGTTTAACCTTTCGTTTCACGTCAGATAATTCTACAACTACAGCTGGGTGGAATGCAAGTTGGACTTGCATTGGCGGAACAGTTGACACAACACCTCCAACGACCAACATTTCAACACCTAATTTATGGGAAACAGCTGATTACACGGTGAATTTCACAGATGCTGACGATCCGGCTGGAACGGGAATCAAACAGTCATTTTGGAATGCATCTGATTATAATGGTACAGAATGGAGGAGTAACGAAGCATTAGGTTTCTTTAACGACAATTTCAGTGCCAGCATCCATGCAGACTGGACCGCCCTATCTGGAACTTGGGCTATTACAAGTGCGGAGCTTAATCAAACAGATGAAGCTTCGTCAAATACCAATATATTTACCTCATTAACCCAAACTAGTGGAAATGAATATCTCTATCATTGGACTGGGCAAATTAATGGAACTGGCACAAATCGAAGAGCTGGCTTGCATTTTTTCTGTGATGATCCAACACTACCAAACAGAGGAAATTCATACTTCGTTTATTGGAGAACAGACAGTGATAAATGCCAAATTTATGAAGTGAATTCAGATGTTTTCACCTTACAAACGGATGATATTGTAACCATTAATCCGAACATCAACTATGACTTTAAAATCTATTATAATCCAGTAACAGGAAACATTAGCGCTTTTTTAAATGATGTCTTGGTTTCTTCATGGACTGATCCGTCACCTCTTGCGACTGGTAATTCAATTTCGATAAGAAGCGGAAACGCAAATATGATCGTGGACGATCTAATCGTATATAAATCAAGATCGAGTGCTGAAACCATATCTATTGGCTCTGCTAGTGATATGATCCGATATCAAAATACAAATCCTTCTACTCCGGCAGGAAAAGTGACTTCAATTGTATTGGACAATTCTGACAACCTTTCTGGAATTGACAGTGAATTGTACAACATCGACTGGACCACTCCAGCAGTTATATCACAAGTTAACGATGGTACAGCTGCAGACATAGATAACACCACTAATACTACAACCCTAGAAGCCAATTGGTCAACTTCATCAGACACGCATTCTTCTGTTGCAAAATATTATTATGCGATTGGGTCTACGGCAGGTGCAACAGATATATTGGGATGGACAGATAACGGAATAAGTGCTTCAATGATTCAATCTGGTTTATCTCTGATAGTTGGAAACACTTACTACATCTCGGTAAAAGCGGAAAATGGAGCTGGGTTACAAAGCGCCTCTACTCCTACCGATGGTATTTTGATTGATAATCCGACCGCAGTTCCTGTTGCATCTTTCAATTCATCAAGCAGCACTATTTGTGCAGGTGATTCAATTCAACTAATAAATAGTTCAACGGATGCAACCTCTTACAATTGGATAATAACAAGCGGCAGCCCTGGTGCAAGCGCTGCAACTAGCCCATGGGTAATTTTTCCTTCAAGCGGCACATACTCTGTGCAATTAACGGCCACAGGCCCTGGAGGATCGGATGTGATTACTCAAAACGTGACTGTAACCTATGTTGTTCCACCAATTGCGGCAGCAACTCCAAGTAGCAGTACCGTAACATTACCGAGTGCTTCCGTTAGTTTCACCAATAGTTCGTCCGATGCCACTTCGTATTTCTGGGATTTTGGTGACGGGAATACATCTTCATTAACCAACCCGTCTAATAGCTATTCAACATCCGGAACGTACAGCGTAATGCTTGTGGCTATGAATGGTACCTGTGTAAATGACACGGTATATATAAACATTAGTGTAATTGACATTCCACCCGTTGCTGCATTTAATGCCTCTTCATCAACTTTATGTGAAGGAGATTCCGTTCAGCTAGTTAATACTTCTACTGACGCGACTAGCTACTCCTGGGTTATTTCAGGAGGAATGCCCGCAACAAGTTCCGCGGTAAACCCTTGGGTTGTCTTTCCAAGCTCGGGCTCCTATTCAATTCAACTTACAGCTAATGGTTCAGGGGGAAGTGATATAACAACTCAAAACATTACTTTAACATATTTAGCGCCTCCCGCAGCCTCAGCCACATCTTCAAGCGATACTATAACATTACCCGCAGCCACAATTAATTTCACCAATTCATCTTTAGACGCCACTTCTTACTATTGGAATTTCGGAGATGGAAATTCTTCCACAGATACGGACCCATGGTATGCTTACACTACAGCAGGTTCATATGGTGTAATGTTAGTGGCAATGAATGGAATTTGTGCAAATGATACCACTTACATAACGGTAGTTGTGACTAATCCAGTAAGTATCGCAGAGATTGATGATCTAAACATTAACATCTATCCAAACCCAGGCGATGAAATTATTAGTGTTTCGATTTCAAACTCAATAGCAGAAATAGGTACGTTAAGTCTATTTGATATGATGGGCAAAATAGTCTACTCCAAAAGCATTAAAATTGGGAATTCGACTGCCAATTATTCGCTATCAAAATCCAATTTACAATTAGCTTCAGGACAATACGTTCTTCGAATTATTACTCCGTCATTCACTCAGACGGAACAACTTATTTTTAGGTAAATGAAAAAACTAGCATTATTACTCTTCGCCATAGCTCCATTATTTGGCCTAGCTCAAAGCATCCATCAAGAACAGCAAGAATACTACAACTCCCTTGGTAATGACAATGCTCCGTATTACGAGGCGAACACAACAGCTGCGGTAATGCCTGCAAAAAGCAAAGCTGTCTGCAACCTAGATAAAGTTGTATATGGTTGGCATCCATACTGGATTGGTTCCGCCCATACGAACTACGATTGGGATTTATTAAGTCATTTTTCATTCTTTAGCTATGACGTAAATGCTTCAAACGGAAATGCAAATTCGACTCATGGCTGGACAACCTCTGCAGCAGTTGATGCGGCATTAGCCAGTGGAAACACTAAAGTGACATTATGCGTCACTTTATTTTCAAGTCATGCTACATTTTTTGGGAGCACCGCTTCTAAACAGACCTTAATAACTAACCTCATCAATTTAATTCAAGCAAGAGGAGCACACGGAGTTCAAATAGATTTTGAAGGACTGCCTAATTCCCAGAAAACAAATTTTGCCAACTGGATGGTGGATTTAAGTACGCAAATGAAGGCTGTAATTCCAGGAGCCGAAATCAGTACCGTTCTATATGCTGTTGATTGGAATGATGTTTTTGACTTCACAATAATGAATGCAGCCGTGGATCATTTTATTATAATGGGTTACGCTTATTATTATCAAGGCAGTGGATCAGCTGGACCTTGCGATCCGCTTTATCATTTTGGCTCTACTTACAACTACAGTTTATCTAGATCAATAACCTATTACATTGACAAGGGCTGCCCAAGAAACAAATTGGTAATGGGCCTTCCTTATTACGGATATGAGTGGCCCACAGTAAGTACAACTGTTCCCAGTAACACTACCGGATCAGGTAATGCAAGAACCTATCAAGTAGTTAAAAACAACAGCTCCGGAGATTACATTCCCGGCAATTACCAATACGATCAAGATAGCTACTCCGACATCTATACATACACAAATGCGACACCTGAACAAACCTTTATTACTCTTGAAAACGGGTTCAATAAACGATTAGATCACATACGAAAATCGGGAATTGCAGGAATGGGAATATGGGCGCTCGGATATGATGATGGCTACACGGAACTATGGGATGGAATTAAAGATCACATGACGGATTGCTTTGAAGACCCATGTTCTGGTGAAATTCATGATTTTGGAGGACCGTTTAAAGATTACTATGATGATGAAGACTACACATGGACCGTTGCTCCAACTGGTGCATCTTCTATCGATGTTGTGTTTACTCAGTTTGACGTTGAGTTAAATTATGATTACCTATATATCTATGATGGGCCCTCCGATTTATCTCCACAAGTTTCTGGAAGTCCTTTTACAGGAACCACATCCCCTGGAACATTTTCAACTTCTACGGGTGCGATTACATTTAAGTTTACTTCTGACGGAGCAACCAATAACCCCGGATTCTACGCTACATACTCCTGTAATCAAGATGTGACCCCACCCACTACCTCAATTAGTAGTCCTAATCCTTGGGAAACAATTAATTTCACTACTACTTTTACCGATACAGATAATGCTGGCGGAACAGGTGTCGCAGATCAATTTTACAATGTATCTGACTTTGATGGCTCAGAATGGAGAAGTAATAACTCTTTCGGGTTTTATTCAGACAATTTTAATTTAGCAATTCATTCAGACTGGACCAGTTTAGCTGGAACTTGGGGTATTGCAACTTCACAATTAGCAGGATCGGATGAGGTATCATCCAACACCAATTTATACACAAGCTTGACCCAATCATCTGGAAACAGTTACTTGTATCATTGGACCGGCCAGATTAATGGTACTGGGACAAACAGAAGAGCAGGATTACATTTCTTTTGTGACGATCCTACGTTAAGTAATCGGGGTAATTCATATTTCGTTTACTGGAGAACAGATAGCGATAAATGCCAGATTTATAGTGTAGACTCAGATGTCTTTACTTTAGAAACAGATGATGTAGTAGTTGTAGATCCTAACGTAACCTATGATTTCAAAATCTACTACAATCCTTCAAGTGGTATAATTAAAGCTTTTTTAGATAATGTATTGGTATCGAGTTGGACCGATTCAACTCCCCATACTGCTGGAAATTCTGTCTCTTTTAGAAGCGGAAACGCGGAAGTAATTATCGATAATTTTAAAGTTTACAAATCGAGAACTAGCACAGCCTCTATATCCATCGGATCTGCTTCAGATGAAATAAGGTTTCAAAACCCTAACCCAGCAACTCCTTCGGGGCAATTGACTTCAATAAATATGGACTCCACTTCGAACCTCTCAACTGTTGTGACCCAGCTTATAAATGTGGATTGGACCAACCCTTTAAATCCAGTTGTCCTTGACGGACTTGGTGCTGACATTGATACATTTTATGTCAACACTGAAATTAGTGGGAACTGGACCGGAAGTACTGACCCCCATTCAGGGATTCCTCAATATTTTTATTCCGTTGGCACAGCCCCTGGCCTATCTGACATTGTTGGATTGACGTCTAGCGGAGGGTCTCCAAGTTTTACAGAGACAGGCTTAAGTTTAACATATGGAATCGATTATTTCATTAATGCTTATGCGGAAAACGGAGCCAATTTAATTTCCTCAACTAACAGTTCAAATGGACAGCATTTAACGCTTCCGACTGCCGTACCGGTTGCCAATTTTTCAATGGCAACTTCTAACGTATGTCCGGGCGATTCGATTCAACTCATTAATGGATCAACTGATGCTACTTCATTCTTGTGGCAAGTTTCGGCTGGAGCAAGTTTATCTAGTTCTACCGCGAGTAACCCATGGTTAATGGCGACATCATCTGGAACTTATACAATAGATCTTATTGCTACTGGCCCAGGTGGAGTTGATAGTACCAGTCAAACGGTTAGCATTGTGGTAACCGATCCTCCGGTTGCAGGAGGATTTCCAGACAATGCAACTGTAAGTTTACCTAGTGGGTTAATCAATTTCACGAACACTTCTGTAGATGCTACTAACTACTATTGGGATTTCGGAGATGGAACTAACTCTACTGACGCCAACCCTTGGCATGTCTATACTGCTGATGGAACCTATATGGTAATGTTAGTTGCACAAAATGGAATTTGTACTGATGACACGATATATATAAACATTACGGTTCTTGATCCAGTTAGCGTTGTAGAAAACAACAACTCAATTAGCGTTTACCCCAATCCGTTTTCAAATCAAATTCAAGTGACTGGAATACAAAACGCTCAATATAGAATTGTAGATCTTACCGGAAAATTGATTCAAAGTGGCTCGACAAAAGGAACTATTAATATGCATTCGGAAGTGAGTGCTGGCATCTACCTTTTTGAGGTCAATGAAGGCGATCAGATATTTCGATTGAAGCTAGAAAAACGCTAATCTGTTCGGGCTAATCTAAATTCCTGACCGAATCGTACAGAATTTTCGCCAGCGGTAATTTCACTTGTTGCCCCTTTATGATGATCCGAAGAAACACTTATCATATACTTTTCTCCTGGGGTTAAGCTCATGGATCCAGAGTCCCATTTTCCATTTTCATTAGATTTACCAGAAGTGATAATCGCACTGTCCATTGACTTGACTTTAAGTGTTGCGTTTACGATTGGTTTAGTTGTATCTCCAGATTCTACTAGGGTCACAAACAAATGATAGGTTACTGCATTATCCTCACCACTTTCTTCCTTCCATACTTTTTTACATCTCTTTACTCCCGCTTCTGCGACACCAGTAAATTTAGGGTTTTGCCACTTTTTTGGGGAATTGAAATATCCCTCAAAAGCTCTTAACGCATCCAGGCTCATGCCCATTCGCTCATAAAATTCTGCAATTTTAATTTGCCAATGATAAAGCGGTCCTCCTTTTCGCAGCATACTCGACTTTCGATAATATCGAATCGATTCTTCCGCCAACAATTTAGACTT
>JBLIOB010000155.1:0-9497 GCA_047639575.1 Parvicellaceae bacterium | reverse complement strand
TCTTCAAACAATCTTAATGGGGTGTGAAAAACCCCACAACCCAATCCTGTTGGAGCTGAACAGTTTGGGGATATATCTTGCCATACATTTCCGTTATCTTCACTTCTTGAGATCAATGAATTATATACGGTTCCAAACATTGCCTCTGGATTATAGTGCGACATATCACAATCAAATCCATCTCCACCAACTACAGTTTTAAATTGCTGTGCAGAAGAAAAGCTGTAATCATTATACAAAGTTCCGTTATCTTGAGTGCCTCCCATTACCGCACCGTTTTTATTAAAAGCAACACTATAAAACTGAGTTACATTATATCCCTTGTTCATTGGATACAATATGCCTGCTGGCGGAGTTCCAAAACTACTTCCAATTCCTCCATCATTTCCATAAAAATAAGTTCCTGCCGAATTCCATTTCATTTCATGCTGATCGCTATGAATATAGGTTGGACTTGTTTGAGTCTGACCACCTGTAGAAATCTGCATCCATCCTCCCCATGCAGGAGAACTTCCAGGTGTTTTTTCCCAATGATATTGATTGATTCCACCTAGTAAACATTCTTCCGGCTTACCAGGGATATAAGAAATAATCTGATCGTAATTCCCTTGATTTGTTACTCCATTGCTGAACGGTGTAAATAATGCAGCGCCACCTGGCCCAATATTATCCCAGGTAAGGCCATGATCTTCTGATAAATGGATGTTTAATAAAGACCCTCCCAATGTAGAGGTTGAAACATAAATATTGAAAAAACCCGAAGCATTTTTCACATCACTTACCGTACTTTCAGCTCTTCCTGCAGTTGAAGCGATCATAGCTGGAGGTATTTCGTTAAAATTAGCTCCAAAGTCTGTAGAAACGTAATATCTAAAAGGGCTGCCAACTCTAGCCGCAAAGAATACAACTGATCCGTCACCAGATACTTTCACATCATATCCATTGCCTGGCACATCCGCAATAACAGTAGCTGCTCCGAGATTCTCAGACACTTGACAGGTTAGTCCTCCTATGTATATTTTATTAACCTGACTTGGATCTCGCCATAATTGCATAATGTCTCCACTAGTTCCACCAAGTTGGGTAAAACTGTCACCATCATTTGTAGAATACCAAACGCCCCTAGAACCAGACTGCTCACCAGACTCTCCAGATCCAAGGTCTCCTACTTCAAATCGATTTCCGCCCATCGCAACATACAAGGTCCCATTATCCGTTGTCTCAATTGAACTTACTGATATGCTACCGCTTAATCCAACCACAACATCCCAGCCGTCAACACGATTCCAATTATTGCCTGCGTCTGTAGATTTAAATAATCCACCACCTACGGATCCTGCATACATTATATTGTCATTGTTTCTATCGATTCCAATAGCTCTGGTTCTACCACCTACATTATCTGGTCCTAGTTCACCAAATGTTAATGCTAACGATTTTGGGAACGACATACTTTGTAAAGAATTCCAGCTATCTAATCTATCTTGAATTTCAATTTCTCCAGTTGCCGAGTTAGATAATAGCCTTTTATAAAAGGCTTCTCTTTCACTACTTTGTAATGCGGGATTAACCAATTTAGATCGAACCTGATAATCTTGTTGATGTGCAACATCGCTTGGAATTAAAAGGAATGCAAAAATCGCTGCAGCGAGTGTTAATATTCCTGTGGTTATTGCTTTTTTCATGGACATAAGTGTTAAGGTTTTTATTCCTGGGTCTTATGAATTTAGAAAACTGAATAAATTTGGACACGTTATTACTTATAAATCCGATATTGAATTAGGCTTCGGTATTTTCAAAACGAGAAGCGGTTAAATTGGATGAAAACTGACACTTTTAGGCAAAATAACGCCAAAATATACAGGTCTAAGTACGATTTATCTGAAGATTTTTAACCTAGATGTTTCTCTGCATGATAGGAAGAACGGACTAATGGTCCACTTTCAACATATTTGAACCCCATCTCTAATCCGATCTCTTTATACTCATCAAATTGCTCTGGAGTGATAAACTCAGCAACTGGAAGATGTTTTGGAGTAGGTTGAAGGTATTGCCCTAACGTAAGAACATCCACGTCAACGCTTCTTAAATCTTCCATCGTCTCGATTACTTCTTGTTTAGACTCTCCTAAACCAAGCATAACACCAGACTTCGTGCGCATTCCGCCTTTTTTCAATCGTCTAAGGGCTTCTAAACTACGATCGTACTTAGCTTGAATTCTAACTTCCTTGGTTAGTCGTCTTACCGTTTCCAAATTATGAGAGACTACTTCTGGAGCCACATCAATTATTTGCTGAAGGTTTTCCCATTTCCCCATAAAATCTGGGATCAATGTTTCTAAAGTAGTTCCTGGTGATTGTCGTCTGATTGCTCTAACCGTGCTTGCCCATATCTCTGATCCTCCATCTGCCAAGTCATCTCGATCTACCGAAGTAATTACCGCATGCTTGACTTCCATTAGCTTCACACTCTGAGCTACTTTGGCCGGCTCAAAAATATCCGCCTCCTGCGGTTTTCCGGTTGACACTGCACAAAACCCACACGATCTAGTACAAACATTTCCTAAGATCATGAATGTCGCTGTGCCCTCTCCCCAGCACTCACCCATGTTAGGACAATTACCAGATTCACATATTGTATGAAGTTTATGTTCCGAAACAATATCTCGAACATTTTTATAGCTTTCGCCAGTAGGCAGTTTTACCCGAAGCCATTTTGGCTTTTTAACCCTGCCGACTTGTTCAGTTGAAGAAGTCTCTTGTTCTTTGGAATGTATTGTCGCTTGCTCAGATGATAAAACATCTGTTTGCAAATCCTTCACGGAATCTTTCATCACTAAATAAACTTTTTACCGATCTGTAAACTTATGTACATTTCAACAAATAGAAAATCATTGTCAATTTCAGCCATAACCGGCACCCTCTTAGGGTAACCTGTAACTTTAGCCCCTATTTCGAGCGCCTTAATTCCTTCATGATCAGGACTAAATTCGAAGTTTAGTCCTCCTTTAATAAATACACCTGGAGCGAATTTCATTTCTGTAATCCCTTTTGAATTGGGCGCTCGACCATAAATATTGGTCAAGTTATGCGCTTCCGGGTCATACTTTTCTTGTGCGATCGCGATCACTTGAATACCATCAAACTTCAGTATTTCCAAGTAAATAGGTTTAATAAAACCCAACGATGGTCCAATTGACCAGTTACCACTCACTTGAACTCCTTTACCTCTTAGTTTCTCGTAAAATATTTTCTTTTGTCCCCATCCAAGGTCTAAAGTTGCAAGAGAGTTTAGCTTACCGAAAATGTAGCTTTTACTGTTTTCATCTAACGGATTATAGATCTTATATTCCTTCGGATGTTTTAGAAAAGAAAAATCAACGGTATACAAACGCTTAACTTTCGCTGTATGGTGTTTAGAGTAATTAAAGGAACCACCCCATCCATTTGTATTAATAGAAATCCCTCCGTAAGCTGCTTTTCTGAACATTGCATAGTTCTGATGAACAGCCGGCTTCTGAGAAAAGGCCTCAGGGCTACTCATAAACAATGCTACAAAGAGCATCACAACTATGTAATTGATTGATTTCATTTAAATTAGCGGTATTAACAAACTTACAATATTATAACGAATTTTATTTGTAAAAAGTTCGTGAAAACTGACAAAAAGTTAAATTCAATTCATAAATGACTGAAATTCACACGCTAAATTTCACCCCAACAATCTTAAACCTTCCTTCAAACCAATGAAAATAGCTCAAATTTTATACAACGGAAATCTTAGAACAACTTCGAAACATCTTCGTTCAGGAATCGAAATTATTTCGGACGCTCCGGTAGATAATAATGGAAAAGGCGAAGCATTTTCACCAACCGACTTACTGGCAACTTCCTTGGCAAGCTGTATGATCACTATTATTGGGATCAAGTCAGAACACTTTGGAATCAACGTAGTTGACATGAAGGCATTGGTGCAAAAAGAAATGACTTCAAGCCCAAGAAGGGTGAAGTCAGTTGAAATTGATTTAACGGTGTTCGGAAATTTTACCGAAGATGAAAAATCTTCTATTTATGATTACGCGATTAATTGCCCGGTTGCCAAAAGCCTTAACTCGGAAATTGATCAGCGATTAAACCTAGAATTTAAATTAGTTTAAATCCTCAGAAATTAATACTTCGTTGGCTGCAACCTCGTCAAGGTCGACAGTTGAACCTGCATCAGTTCTATACGCTGGACAAGTTCCTCCTTTGTGCGCTCCACAAGAAGCAAACAACAATCCTAATCCTCCAATTAAAAATAATGTTCTTACAATTTTCATTACAATTCTCCATTTTTCAACCCGATACATCTCGAATTGCGCTAAGAAGTAAAAGTAGTTTTTTCTTTAGCGGCTTTGGTATCTAATGCCGCCAAAGTTATTAACAACAAAAAAGGCATTACCTAGATAACGCCTTCATTCTCACTAATATTATAGTAAGACTAAGCTTTTTCTTCTTCTTTTACCTCGTCAGCAACTTTTAGGTCACCATCTTGATCTTGGTTCTCGATATTAAATCCACCATAAGCAGGACATCTTTCATGACCACTTCCACAAGAAACGATTACAAAAGCTAAAGCAATAATTAACGAAAATATTTTTAATCCTCTCATTTTGATTGATTTTGATCTACTACAAATTTATAATTTCTTACAACTTGTGCAAAAGACTACATTTATAAATGCTTAAAAATAACGGAATTCATGACAAATGGTTACAAAAACGGCACAAAAAATACAAATTGACCCATCTTGGAGGGAAGTAATTGGCCAAGAATTCGACAAATCATACTTCCAAACCATGCAAAATTTGATTTTGGAGGATAATTCAATTGGAAATATTTTCCCTCCTAGCTATCAAATTTTTGAAGCATTCAACACGACACCGTTCGATAAAGTTAAGGTTGTGATTATAGGTCAAGATCCATATCATGGATTAAACCAAGCGAACGGACTCTGTTTTTCGGTTTCAGAAGGAATAACCCATCCACCGAGTCTTGTAAACATATATAAAGAACTCGCCAATGATCTAGCCATTTCCGTGCCAAAAAGTGGCGATTTAATCCCTTGGGCAAAACAAGGCGTGTTATTGCTGAATGCTACCCTCACTGTGAAACAAGCCGAAGCAAATTCTCATCAGAAATACGGATGGCAAACTTTTACAGACCAGGTCATCCATATAATATCTGAAAAAAGGACAGATGTGATCTTCTTACTATGGGGAGGGTTTGCAAAAAAGAAAGGATCGAAAATAGACGCGAAAAAGCATCACATACTAACTTCAGGGCACCCTTCTCCATTAAGCGCTAACAGAGGTTATTGGTTCGGCAACAAACACTTTTCTAAAACGAACGAGATTTTAGCAAACCTAGGTAAATCAACAATAAATTGGAAAATAGAATAACAGAATCTCTTGAATTCCGTTAATTACACTTTGAAACGCACATTACTCATATTATCAATCTCTTTTCTTAGCTCCTTTGGATTTTCTCAGGTGAACATCACTTACCATGGAATTAGCACCTCAATTCAAAAAGATTTGAAAGCCAAAATAGTGGTCAGAGATTCGCTAGCAGCATTACGGGAATTTAAAAGAATTGAAAACGAGCTTATAGCCAGTGGATATATTACAGCTAATGTTGATTCAGTTTGGTTCGATAAAAACAAAGCGCATACCATCATTACAAGTGGAAATGAATTTAAATGGGCTACTATCGACAAAGGAAATATTGAAGAGGAAGTCTTAATTAAATCTGGATATCGAAATAAAATACTTGATAATAAGAGGATTACTCCTAACTCCATATCGAAACTTCATAAATCGATCATTACCCATTATGAAAATTCCGGCTATCCATTTGTAGTTAGTCAACTTACCGATTTGAAGTACAAAGACTCTACCATGCTTCAAGCCAAATTGGAAATCACTAAAGGGCCGTTCATTAAAATAGATTCAATAGAGATAATTGGAACTGCTAAAATTTCTGACACCTACATCGCGAATTACATCGGAATAAAAGAAGGTGATGTATACAACCAAGAAAAACTGAATCAAATTGATAATCGATTAAAAGAGCTGGCTTTTGTTGCCTCTTTTAAGCAGTCTCAAGTTGGGTTTTCAAAATCGACTACTAAATTATATCTCTACCTCAATCATAAATCTGCTAGTCGGTTTAACGGGATACTGGGTATTTTACCAGATGAAAACACAGGAAAGATCAATATTACTGGAGATGCAAAAGTGGCTTTGAAAAACGCGTTTAAAAAGGGAGAGGCCATTTCTTTAAACTGGAGAAAACTGCAATCATTGACACAGGAGCTCGACATAAAGTTTAATTACCCATTTGTTTTACAAACACCTTTAGGCGTGGATGGTGCACTTCACATTTTCAAAAAAGACACTTCATATTTAGAATTAAATCAGCGATTAGGTCTTCAATATTTATTTAGTGGCGGAAACTATATCATGGTGTTTTTCGATAATTATTCAAGTAATCTGATTAACTCTCAAAAGTATGCCAACAGCACTGTTTTACCGAATTTTGCAGATATCGCATTTAGACAATACGGTCTCTCGTTATTACAAGCCAAATTAGACTATCGAATTAATCCGCGAAAGGGATACCAACTTCGCTTTACGGGATCTGCTGGAAATAAAATAATTAAAAAAAATCCAGAACTAACCGAAAGCCTTTACGACAATCTCAATTTAAACTCCCTTCAGATTAAGCTTAAAACTACGCTGGCTTATTACTTCCCTCTTGCTAATAGAAGCACAATACTTACTAAGGTTCATTCAGGTTATCTAGTCAACGATAATTTATTCTTTAACGAGTTGTTTAGAATCGGTGGACTTAGAACCTTAAGAGGATTTGACGAGGAGAACATCAACGCTTCGCTTTTCGCGATCATGACATTAGAGTACCGATTCCTTTTGGAACAGAACTCTCACCTCTATGCTTTTATGGATTATGCTTATTACGAAAGATCCGTTCAAGGCGAACATGTCTCGGATCAACCTTACGGTTTTGGAGCAGGAATCAGCTTCCAAACAAAACCAGGGATATTTAGTTTAGGATATGCACTAGGAGCGCAACAAGGAAACCCAATTCAATTTAGAGCCGCTAAAATCCACTTTGGATTTGTGAATTATTTTTAAGGCTCGACTTATATAATATGGACCATCAAATAATAAAATTGACCTCCCATCCATTTTAATCTTCTTAACTTGCTTGAGCAATGAAAAGAATTCTTCCAATCCTATTAGTTATTTCCATACTGCTGTGCTTCGGATTATTTGCTTCAATAAAATCCTCACCTCCTTCAGACCAAAGTACCGTTGATTTCTTAGTTGAGTTTTTAGAAGCTAAATACGAAAACGAGTCTTTTGATGAATTTCTTTACGTTGGAATTAAAAGACAACGTCTTTTCCATGTTAAAAATGGGCAGGTACAAAACAGTTGGGCCGTTTCTACGGCTGCGAGAGGTGCTGGCAATAAGTTCGGTAGCTTTAAAACGCCAATCGGATTACATACAATTGAAGCGAAAATTGGTCAGGACGCTCCTATTGGAGCAATTTTTAGAGATAAAATGTATACGGGCAATACGGCCGAAATTTCAAATGCTAAAAAACCTTCTGGCAAAGACGCCATTACTACAAGAATCTTAACCTTAACAGGATCTGAAGTAGGCTTAAACAAAGGCTCAAAAAATGTTGACACGTACAAAAGGCAAATCTATATTCATGGCACTCCTGAAGAAGGCTTAATAGGAAAGCCTGTATCCCATGGCTGTGTTCGGATGCGGAACAATGAGATTATCGATCTTTTTGATCAAGTTTTCGTAGGCATGAACGTCATCATTTTAAACAACTAAATAACGTAGTCATTTTACCATCCTTCGGATGAAATTGCGTTATTTTGATGGCGATGGAACCAATTTCCCTTTTTCTCGGCATAATTATCGGCCTTTTACTAGGTGGAATTGTTGTGTTTTTACTTTTGAAAAAGCAAAACGAAGCGAAATTATCCGAGCTACGAAACAAAGCAAATGATTCCCAAGCAAGGGAAATCGCTTCGACAGAACAGAAAAACGGCCTTCAAAAAAGTTTAGATGAACGTCAAAATCAAATCGCTTTACTAAAAGAAGAACGCCTCTCTTTATCGGAAGAATTAAACACTTGGAAAAATAAAGCTCAATTGATCGAAGCCAGATTGGCAGATCAAAAAGAAGAAGTAGGGAAACTCCAAGAGAAGTTCACCAAAGAATTCAAGTTGATCGCCAATGAAGTCTTGGAGCAAAAATCCAAATCCTTTAAAGAAGAAAACAAAGAATCGATGGGCATATTGCTCAATCCATTGAAAGAACGATTAAAGGAGTTTCAAGACCGAGTGGAGAAAACCAATGAAGAAGGAATCAAACGTAACACCGTACTTTCTGAACAAATCAAACATTTACGGGAGCTGAATCAGGAAATCACGGAAGAAACTAAAAGTCTTACCAAAGCGCTTAAAGGCGATTCGAAAACCCAAGGGAATTGGGGAGAGCTTCAGTTGGAATCAATTCTGGAGAAAGCAGGACTGCAAAAAGACATTCACTATAGTAAAGAAGACAATTATAAAACGGAGGATGGTAATAATCAACGACTAGACTACGTTATCAATCTGCCGGATGGGAAGCATTTAATTCTGGACTCTAAAGTATCGTTAACAGCCTATAGTAATTACTATGACACTGATGACACAAAAGAACAAGAGCGCTTTCTAAAACTGCACATGGATAGTATCAATATTCATATTAAAACTTTATCTGACAAGGATTACCATAAGCTTTATGGCATTAATCCGCCTGACTATGTACTCATGTTTGTAGCAAATGAACCCGCATTGAATGTGGCGCTTCGAGAGGATTCTTCCATCTATGAAAAGGCACTTTCAAAAAATTTAGTCTTGGTGAGCACCACTACTCTTCTAGCTACATTAAGAACAATCTCTTATATCTGGAAACAGGATCTACAAAATAAAAATGCAGAAGAAATTGCCAGACAAGCAGCAAATCTTTACGATAAGTTTGTCGGTTTTACAGATGACATTATCAAACTCGGGTCGCAATTGAAAACAGTGACAGGTACCTATGAAGAGGCCGCTAAAAAACTGTCTGAAGGAAAAGGAAACTTGATTAAACGAACTGAAGACCTTAAGAAACTAGGCGTGAATCCATCCAAAAACATTGACCAAAAGCTGGTCGATAGATCTTCTGAAGAATGAAACGATTACTGTACATAGCTCTTGGACTGTGCATAATTGGATGCTCATTATCGTCTGGTGTCGCAACCGATGATTATTCCTACCTATACAATCGAGATACGATTATCAATCCAGAATTTAAAATATACCACACAAATAGTGACACCACTGAAATCATATTTAAAATTAACAGCGGAGATTTAATTTATAGCAGGG
>JBLIOB010000154.1:0-9504 GCA_047639575.1 Parvicellaceae bacterium | reverse complement strand
CTACAGGAGTAGTATTTATTCCTGAAGCAGTTACTTCGAATGAATAAAACAAGTCAGCTGTAAGTGATCTAGCAATTACCCAATAATTTTCCGTATTACCTTTCTGAACAATCATTAGTTTTTCTGACAAATTATCTCCTCCATATATTAAAGAATCTTTAAATCCTGGAACAACATCTCCGAGAGGTAATGGAACTGTCCCGTTACCAGGGAGAGTCATATCTATTAAGCTTGCGTGTACGCCCCAGCCAGGACCTGTAGACGTTAAGTGAAAAACATAAAATTGATTACAATTACCTGGAACAGGTGCTGTTATTAGTCCGCAGCTAGAACTAAAATCTATTTTTATATCTCCGTTAGGCATTGTATTGTGGCTTGCATCCCATAGCACAAAACCATTCCCTGTTGTGGTTGACGCAATAGCTCCTGAATAAAATAGAGTATTTCCACTCCCATCCGAATAACTTGTAGTAACCTCCTGACCAGTTATATTAGAAGGAACATTAGTAGGTGCTCCTGTATTAAAACTAACACCAATAGAAGTGCCCAGATACCAATTGTTGATATGATTGGCTGTTTGTTGTCCCATCAGTGCAGACGAGAACATAAGCAGGAAGAATATTTGTATGGCTTTTTTCATAGTTAACCTATTACAGATAGAATAAATGATTGCGCAACACACATATTTACAAATAGAAATGCGCAAAAAATAACTGCTATCAAGCGAGAAATTGGACTAGATGTTTTTGTCTCAAAAACCATATTATATATCACTCTATCCATCATTTTAAAAACAATTTGGTGACGTGGCTTCTGCCGTCTTCAGTTGTTGATTTAACGAAATAGACAGCTGCTGGAAGTTCTGACAAGTTGAGCTGATTTGTTCCATACAAATTTGTTTTGGTAAAAACGTTTTTTCCTAAAGCATCGAGAATATCGATTCTATAAATACTAGCATGCCGCATTGAAATATTAATGAAATCTGTAGCCGGATTTGGAAATACTTTAGACTCAAATGACTCTGCTTCCATTAAATCAACATTAAAAAATTCAGTGGCTTTAACGCCAAGACTTTCGTTGTAAAAACTGCCACTAGAATTGGTCTTTAATTTGATTGATTTGACCATGTAATTCCATGTTCCAGCGGAAGGAGGAAGATCAGCATATGATGTTGCTGTAATCAGCGTTGGATTTACCTTTATCCAATTACCAGTTTCCCTTCGATAAACGTTGTAGCCATCAATTGATAAATCAGTTGATGCTGTCCAGTTTAGCTCAGCTGTATTAGCATTGTTAACGACCAACAAATTACTTGCAGGAGACTCATAATACATTCGTACTGATGGATCGCCCATCAGTGCAACGTGAACACCTTCACCTGTTACGAAACCGCCTGCTAAATTTAGACTTAAGTATTTTGTGTTCCATTGTTGACTCATTTGGGCACTAACGCCAATATGGTCTCCAGAAGCCATTGTATGAAAATGCCAATTCGGTCTTCCAGCCCATACGGCTCCTAAGGTTTTTCCAGACGCCAATGCCGCTCGAAGCAAATTGTTTGACCGATCCCAGTCTCCAAAGTAGCTTCCAAATAACATAGTGAAAGTAGTAAGCAAATCATTATTACTTAATTCTGAGGTGGTGAGAGTAGACCCTCCGTCAAGACTGGCTGCCGAGGTATAGCTACCAGCTCCACAGCCGTAAGACCAGAGATAATCAGAGGTAGTTAAACTGCTAAAGTAATCGGCACTATCTACATTTGAGGAGCCGAAAAAAGGCGTGAAGTTACGGTATCCGTTTTGAGTAAATCCTTCCTGAAACGTTTCAAAATTTCCTTGATCGATTATGCCTTTTTCAATTGGAACATATCCAGCAATTTTGAAGTCATGTGCTTTATTCAAATAGTTACGAAGTAGCTCTTCTTCTGATGTGCTAAAACTCCCCATATTTGCAAAATCAACTCTGCCAGTTTGCAGCTCAACTTCCGAAGGAACTTGACTTTGATCAAATTTCCCATCTCCAATTACGTTTTGATTTCTAATATCGGAAGCTACTGAGTTATTTATACTCACATCGGTCCAGACTCCATCAATATCAGCATAGTAAACATCCGCAGGCCAGGCTCCTTGATGATCAGGATGACCATCTGGGTTTAAATTTCCAGAATACGGTACTGGAACATGTCCAAGTATGTAAAGTGTGGTTAAATTCGGTAGGCTATTGTAAGCCGCAATCACTTTTGATTTAACAGATAAAACGGTACTAGTTCTATTTATATATTCAGTATTTACGTGCCAGCCATCACATGACAAATCTTCTGCAAGCAAAATGATTTCAGAATTTAAAGTCGAAATAAAAGTACTGTCAATTAACAAAAGTAGATCTCCCTTGTCTGGATTGATTTCTGTGTTAATACCTGAGTTTATATAGCCCCAAGCATTCAAAGTTCCTCCTTGCTGCTTTTGCACACGATATTCGTAGCTGACACCTTCGATAACGGAATTGTCAGTATAACTTAAAGAAGAAGAAGGAAGCGTGATAAGTGTGCCGCCCCAACTAATGTCACCTTTTACTTTCCTCCAAATTAAATAGGAATCACCGGGACTTTCATTATCTGCCCAATTCAAAGTGATTTCAAATGGGAGGGTTTGGACAGTTGAGCTCAATTCAACCGTCCATAACTCTCCATAATTTTGGGCATTCCCTTCATTATAAAAAGAAAGGAAAAACCCAATACTAAAAATTAAACATAAAATACTTTTGGTTAAAGGTGGTTTATGAAAACATAAAGCACCAGGATTAACTGATATTTTTTTGGACGTTTGAGCTGTCATTTTATTTTCTTAAGTGCCTGACTACAAAACTGATATCAAAAATAATCGGACTTAGTTCCAATTTCAAACTAATTATCCATTTAAATACATGTTTAAAAATCAATTTAATGTAGTTAAGTCTCATATTAACAGTATATTAGTGACTATAGTAATACATGTTATGGCAAATAATGGGTTGTATCAACTTATTCATGGCTTAAGCACTGCTGAAAAGAGACTTATAACCGTAAACCTTCAGTCCAGTGTTGGGCGAAGTAATAATTTGAAAAGCGTTTTTAGCGTAGTTTGTTCCAAGTCAATTAATTCTGATCTTGTGCTGGAGGAAAAATTGAAGCCAATTTTGATTAAAAATTTGGCTTCTACGAAACATCAACTCTACCATCGGATCTTAGAGGTAGTTAGTTCTTCTAATTCAATATTTGATTCTGTCTATTACACAACGGCACTTAAAATCGAGTATTTAATTTCTAAAGAGCTCTTCAAACAAGCTTTGAAGATGATTGCAAAATTAAAAACAGATGTAGAAAAACATGAACGATTTTTGTTTAAAACGGATTTGTATTTTAAGGAAATCAAGGCCCTTATGGGTCAGAAAAACTACCAAGAATGTTTGAAATGTTTTGAAGAGTTTCAGCAGGAGGAAGTGATCGTTAATGAGGATAATAAGTCATACATGCGAGCCTTTAATGATTATCATCGGGTCAATTTGCATTATTTTTTAAAAGGGGCAGCACGATCAGAAGAAGAATCAATATTTTACACAAAATTTATTGACTCTAAAGAGGAAGTATTGAAGTCAAAGACTTTAGAAAACTCTACAAATTATTTTAACTTACAAGGACTTTCAACAGCATATTTTGCAATTGGTAATTTGAAAAAATCTCATGACTTAACGTCTAGGGTCTTGCTAATGTTTGATGATGCAAAACATGAGAAGGACAGTGATTTGAAGCAGTACCTAACTGTGCTATATCGTTTTATTGCCGTATTAATTTTTCAAGGGAAATACGATGATTTTGCAAAACATATGGAGGCATTCAAAAGTTTAAAGCCCCGTAATATTGGAGAAGAAACTTACGTGAAAGAGCGATTTTATAATCTTTGGATGTTAAAGTATTTAATAAGCAAACAATATGATAAGGCGGCACCATTAATGCAAGATTTTGAAGAAGATTATGCTCGAAAATCTTTTGAATTAAGTCCTAATATTAGGCCATTGTTGCTTGGTATGTGTACCTCAATATCAATGAATTTAAAGGATTATAAAAAAGCTTTATACTGGAACAATGAAACATTAAACTCGGTTGATTTCAATGTGTTAAGAGAGGATTTAATTTTCGCAACGGAGTTGTTCGAAATTATAATTCACTATGAGCTAGAGAATTATAGGCTTTTGGATTATCGATTAGTTTCATTTCAAAAGAAGTTAAAGAACAAAAACAAACTATATAAAGTTGAGGAATTACTGATTCCGGCAATTGAACGGTTGATAGGTACAAATGTTAGATCTGAACGTAATAATATCCTTCACTTGCTTGGAATGGAATTGGAAAAGTACAAGGATGATCCATTCGAAAAAGATTTGCTAAATAAATTCGATTTTGTCACATATTTTAAAAGTAAAATTGATTAGATAATAAGCTACATTTGGGCCTTGTTATCAAAGGTCTGATCAGAGAAAATAGGTCAACACTTCTGGTTTATCATTCATGTACTCATGCTTGAAGCCTAGCTTAGTCATCTTGGATCTTAGCCTTTCTAGATTTTCCTTTTTAGCCAGATAGACTCCAATTTTTACCGGACCTTTTTCTCGATTATGCTTCTTCGCATATTCGAAATACGTGATGTCGTCACCATCTGATAAAACGTCATTCACAAAGTCTTTTAATGCTCCAGATCTTTGTGGAAATGAAACCAAGAAGTAATGCTTGTGGCCTTCATTCAGAAGACTTCGTTCCTTTATTTCCTCCATACGAGTGATGTCGTTATTACTTCCAGACATAACTGCCACGACCATGGATCCAGCTGGAAGCTTATATTGTTTTGCCCCCGTTAATGCTAGTGCTCCGGCTGGTTCAACCACTATGGCATCCCTGTTGTATAAATCAAGTATTGTCGTACAAACAGCCCCTTCTGATACTGTTATAATGTCGTCTAAAAGTTCATTGCACATTTCAAAAGTCAGATTACCCATTTCTTGAACTGCCGCACCATCTATAAACTTGTCAATAGCTTTTAATTTAACAGGGTAGCCTGCTTTTTTTGCTGCTGTGAAGGAAGCAGCGCCCTCAGGCTCCACTCCTATAATCTTTGTTTTTTTTGAAATAGCCTTTACTATAAAAGCTACTCCTGAGGCGAGACCGCCACCTCCAACAGGGACAAATATGTAGTCTGGAAAACGAGCTATCTGCTGCAGGATTTCTCGGCCGACTGTTGCCTGTCCTTCAATCACTTTTGTGTCATTAAAAGGATGAATGAAAGTGAGGTTGTTCTCATCGCAATATTCATAAGCAGCTTTTGCAGCTTCATCGAAAGTGTCTCCCTCAAGTATAACTTTGATAAATTCTCCACCAAACATTTCAACTTGCTCAAGCTTTTGTTTTGGCGTTGGAGTGGGCATGAAAATCACGCCATTTACTTTCAGCAATGCACAGGAGTAAGCCACGCCTTGCGCGTGGTTTCCTGCACTCGCGCAAACGATTCCGTCATTCAATTCCATTTTTGAAAGTGAGGACATTTTGTTGTAAGCGCCTCTAATTTTGTACGATCGTACGACTTGAAGGTCTTCTCGTTTTAGGAAGACTTCACAATTTAGTCGATCAGACCAAGTTTGATTCTTCTGAAGCGGAGTAACAACAGAAACCCCTTTAAGAGTTTCTGCTGCTTGGTCTACGTCCAAATATGTATCGGTTAGCTTAAGCATGCTCTGGTCTAAGTTGACGAACAGTTTTGCCTGCTTGCCACATTTCTGATTGTTCTATTTCTTTCAATTCGGCTTCCAGCTTAACTCGGTAGTCTTCTTTCTGGTTAGCTTCGATAACAACCTCTGCCTCTTTTCCAGAGGCCACTCTTTCATATAATTCTTCGAATACTGGCGTAGTAGCATCTCTGAATTTATGCCGCCAATCTAATGCTCCCCTTTGCGCTGTTGTTGAAGTATTTGCATACATCCAATCCATTCCATTTTCTGCAACTAAAGGCATTAAACTTTGGGTCAATTCTTCAACAGTTTCGTTGAATGCTTCGGAAGGAGAATGCCCGTGTTTACGAAGTACGTTATACTGTGCCTCAAACAGTCCAGCAAGTGCTCCCATTAAGATTCCTCTTTCACCAGTCAGATCTGAGTAAACCTCTTTTTTGAAATCTGTTTCAAACAAGTATCCTGAACCAATCGCAATGCCTAATGCTGTGACTCGTTCCCAAGCATTACCGGTTGAATCTTGATATACAGCAATGCTTGAATTCAATCCTTTTCCTTCCAAAAACATTCTTCTTAAAGAGGTCCCTGAACCTTTAGGTGCTACTAATGCAACATCTACATTCGAAGGAGGAATGATTCCCGTTTTGTCACTATATGTAACTCCAAACCCATGAGAGAAATAAAGTAAATCACCTTCATTTAAGTTGGCCTTTACCGTCTCCCATTGTTGAATTTGTCCAGCGTCTGATAGTAAATACTGAACTATAGTTGCTTTTTGGGTAGCTTCTGCCAATTCAAACAATGTCTCGCCCGGAACCCATCCATCTGCAACAGCCTTGTCCCATGATTTCGAGTTTTTTCTTTGACCGACAATTACTTTAAATCCGTTGTCTTTAAGATTTAATGATTGTCCCGGTCCTTGAACACCGTACCCAAGTACAGCGATCGTTTCGTTTTTTAATACTTCCTGTGCTTTTTCGAGTGGAAATTCGCTTCTTGTTACTACGTTTTCTTCTACTCCTCCGAAATTTAACTTTGCCATTTTTCTAGTTTTTAAGTCTTTGTTTTATTTTTTAATTCATTGCCTGTTCCTGCATCTCTTCGATGTAAGTCTGAAGCGTTTTCATTGGTTTTGTAATCGCAACCCTTCCTGATCTCACGAATTCTAATAATCCATGAGGTTCCAAAGCATCAAAAAGGGCTGCTGTTTCTTCTTTATGTCCCGTTTTTTCCACGACCGTAAAGTGTTTTTCCACACTTAATATTCTTGCATTATGAGCTCTAACTATTCCTTCTGCTTTTCCTCCTAGTACAAGGGAGTCGGTTGGTAGTTTATACAAAGCAATTTCTTGATAAACGATGTTTTCAGAATCGTGATAAACTGCTTTCAATACTTCAACTTGCTTCTCTAATTGGGCCACCGCTTTTTGAACACGTTCTTCGGATTCCTCCACCACAATTGTGTACCGGTGAACTCCTTCTAACTCGCTGTTCGAAGCTGTTAAGCTATCGATGTTAATTTTTCTTCTTGTGAAGATTATCGTGACTCTATTCAAGAGGCCGACTCTGTCTTCAGTGAAAACTGATATGGTATATTGTTTCTTAGTCATGTTACTTTAATCTTATTTCAGATACTGAAGCGCCTGTTGCTATCATTGGAAAAACATTGTTCTCTTTTCCAACCATTACTTCCAAGAAATAGCTTCCATCATGGTTCATCATTTCTTTAACAGCAGCTTCTAATTCCACTCTTTCGGTTACTTTTTTTGTTGCAAGGTGATAGCCCTTCGCAATTGTTTGAAAATCAGGATTGATCATTTCGGTCGAAGCATATCTCTTATCAAAGAATAGCTCTTGCCACTGTCTTACCATGCCTAGGAATTCGTTATTTAATACAACGATTTTAACCTTGGCCTGAGTTTGATAAATTGTCCCCAATTCCTGTATCGTCATTTGAAAACCACCATCTCCAATCACAGCTACTACCTCTCTTTCTGGCTTGCCCAATTTTGCGCCAATTGCAGCGGGAAGGCAGAAGCCCATAGTGCCTAAGCCACCTGAGGTTATAGATGATTTGGTTTGGTTGAACTTAGCATATCTGCAAGTAACCATTTGGTGCTGTCCTACATCCGTAACAACAATTGCCTCTCCTTTTGAAACTGCATTTACTGAATGGATCACTTCGCCCATTGTTAGCGTTTCTGACTTCGGGTTTAGTTCATCGTTTATGACTGTTTTAAATTCTTCTTTTTCTAAGGTTCTAAATTCTTTTAACCATTCCGAATGTGAATTATCCAATACTAATTCTGTTAATTCGGCTAGTGCGTTTTTAGCGTCTCCGAGAACAGGTACATCTACTGGTACGTTTTTCCCAATTTCTGAAGGGTCGATTTCCAAATGGATCACTTTTGCTTGTTTCGCGTATCTGGCTAAATCTCCTGTCACACGATCGTCAAAACGCATCCCAACAGCTATTAATAAATCACATTCGTTTGTCAATTTATTGGGTGCATAGTTACCATGCATGCCAAGCATTCCAACATTCAGTTCATGGTCGGATTCGAGGGCAGACAAACCCATTATAGTCCAAGCAGCGGGAATTCCTGTTTTCTCAATGAAGGCTTTGAATTCCTGTTCGGCCTCACTTAATATTACGCCCTGTCCAAATAGAACGAGTGGCTTTTCTGCTGAGTTGATAAGCGTAGCTGCTTCGCGCACTTTACTCATGTCCAATTTGGTTTTTGGCACATAACTTCTCATTGATTTGAAAGGCTTGTATTCAAAATCAAACTGTTCAAACTGGGCATCTTTCGTGATGTCTATTAGAACGGGCCCTGGTCTCCCAGATCTAGCAATGTAAAATGCCTTTGCGATGGCTCCTGGGATTTCAGAAGCGCTTGTTACTTGAAAGTTCCATTTGGTCACGGGCATGCTGATACCAACTACATCTGTTTCTTGGAAAGCATCCGAGCCCAGTAAGTGACTAGAAACTTGGCCAGTTATACAAACTAGGGGTGTAGAGTCAATTTGAGCATCTGCAATTCCTGTTATCAGATTTGTTGCTCCCGGACCAGAAGTAGCAATACAAACACCAACTTTTCCAGTAGCACGAGCGTATCCTTGCGCGGCATGTGTTGCTCCTTGTTCGTGTCTCGTAAGTACATGATGTAACTCATTTTGAAAATCATACAATGCGTCATAAACAGGCATTATAGCACCACCAGGATACCCAAACATCAAATCTACTCCTTCTGCAATAAGCGATTGAACCACAGCTTGAGCTCCACTCATTGATCTTGGTTTTGCAACGTTCTTTAATTCCGCCTTTTTCGGCTCTTTTGTAACTGTTTCCATGATTTAAAAATTGTCCGTTACACATCCCTCAGATGCGCACGATACTGTTTTGGCATATTTATATAAAACTCCTCGACTAACTTTAAGTTGAGGTTGTTTCCAACGTTGTTTTCGCAAGGCTAATTCTTCATTGGTTAGTTCAACTTTTATCGTGTTTTTTTCCGCATCAATCATAATCAAATCACCATTTTGAAGTAATGCAATTGGGCCACCCTCCTGTGCCTCTGGAGTTACATGTCCGACAACAAAGCCGTGTGTTCCACCAGAGAATCTACCATCTGTTATCAAAGCCACATCGTTTCCTAATCCGGCTCCCATTATAGCGGCCGTTGGCTTCAGCATTTCGGGCATTCCTGGTCCACCTTTAGGTCCTTCGTATCGGATTACGATTACTTC
>JBLIOB010000153.1:0-9520 GCA_047639575.1 Parvicellaceae bacterium | reverse complement strand
AGTCGAAATCCGCAGAAATATCCCGTAAATTAACCAGTAAGAAGAATTCTTTGGCTAAATCGCAACTCACTCAAATTGAATGCGTTAAGTGGTCCTAGTGGGTTTTAGTCCTGTTTATGTTCCGGGGACCAAGGTTACAGAAACAATATTCTCTGAGGATTTGAGTTCTCTAGAACCAGGCTTATACATAATTTATGTAACATCACCTGCAGGAGACACGTATTTGCGAAAGCTCATAATTGAATAATTGCGAAAACTTATATACATATTGCTTATTCTGCCTCTGATTTCTCAGGGGCAGAATACTTTTAACCGAACTTACGATCTTAACTCTACAGGAAGCGACTTTGTTGGTACAATAGTCGAATTTGACGGTTATTACTATTTCAATAATAACCAGAGCCACCCAACTAAGCGGACTGTGAATCTTTTAAAATTAGATTCAATAGGTGACACTTGCCTATTCCAACCTATATAAGATGTAGAGAACACAGTATTCTATACGTCTGCCACTGGTGACGGCCTTGTATTAACCTCTGATAGTAATTTATTAATTACGGGTGCAAGAATTCTTGACACTCTGAACCACATGAATGATAGCGCAATGGCCTATTTAGCAAAAATAGACCTCGATGGTAATATTATTTGGGATCTTGAATTTGGTCAGCATAATAACTCTTGGACTTATGTTCGTCACATATCAGAAAATGATGATGGGACAATTATATTAGTTGGAGAGTCGGATGTCAGCACGGGAGGCGGCACTAACGATGTTTTTATTAAGAAGTTATCAGCCACTGGAATGGTAATCTGGGAAAAAGAATATGGCGGAATTTATGATGACTTAGGAGGATTAGCTAGACCCCATCCAGGAGGTGGGTATTTAGTTGGAGGCGTTTGGAATAGAAATGGAGCAGGAGCAATCGATGATGATATCTTTCTACTGAAGCTGGATGAAAATGGCGATCAAGAGTGGCTCCAATTGTACGGTACTGACTTTGATGATGGTGGCGGGGTATTCACAATTAACTCAGACACAACTCATGTTATTTGGCCAAGTGCCTTCAGCGTCAAGCATGTACCCAGACGCGTATTTGGCTAAACTGCACCCAAACGGAGATACAATCTGGACAAAAAGTTTAGACCGAAATGGTGAAACAGAATATCTAGGGAGAGAACCTCTGGTAAGAACTAATGGGAATTTTATTACTGCAGGTTATTTTTACGATGCAAGCATTAATACTGGCTTGAACGCTTGGATGGTTGAAATGGATACCTCTGGTTCGATTATTTGGGAGAGATCGTGGAGTGTTTTTGGTGGAATAAACTGGAATAATGTTTGGGATTTGAAATGGACTTCGGATGGTGGGATAATGATGTGCGGAGACGTGACAACAGCACCATCTCCCGATGGACAGCGTGCATGGGTCATAAAACTTGACAGTAATGGATGTGACAGCCTTGGATGCCCAACTCCTTGGGTCAACGCGATTGAAGAGCTAACATTGCTTGATCTAGAATTTAAAATCTATCCCAACCCTTCTACAGGACTAGTTAATTTTCAATTCTCAGAATCTTTTCAAAATGGCCAACTGGCTGTATATGACATGGTCGGGAACTTGATATTCAATCAACGGGAAAGTTCAGAGTATTTCACGTTAGATTTTAGTTCTTTCAAAAAGGGAATGTACCTCATTAAAATGGTTACGGAAGATCGTAAGATGTCAATCAGGAAACTGATTATTGACTAACATCATTTATTGTCTTATCTATCAGTACAATGTGACTAAACATAAAAGTGCTAAAGCCCTAGCTCGTTATATGCAAAAGAATATAATCTCATGATGACTAAGCTTAATGTATGTAATTGCATATAATTCTGTATATTTGTTTAGTTTTATATCTAAATACATATAATGAAGCAGCTGGCCAATTTTGTAAAGGAACGGAGAAAGGGAGTAAACTTGACACAAGAAGAGTTTGCAGAACGTGCAGGAGTTGCCTTAACGGTTGTCCGTAAAATTGAACAAGGTAAAACCAACATGAACCTGGACAAGGTAAATGTGGTTCTTAGCATGTTTGGACACGAATTGGCTCCTGTAAATAGTAAAGAATTATCTGAATGAGACAAGCAGAAATACATTACAAAGATTCATTGGCCGGTATATTAACGGAAACTGGTGAAGGGGAGTATGTTTTCCAATATGAGGAAGCATACGTGAAAGAGCATCCTAAAGAGTTTATCACATTTACTATGCCTGTATCAGATCAAGCTTATACTGATAATCGTTTGTTTTCATTTTTTGAAGGCTTAATCCCTGAAGGGTGGTTATTGGAAATTGCGTCCAAAAACTGGAAGATAAACCCTAACGATAGAATGGGCTTGTTATTGGCTTGTTGTCAGAATTGTATAGGGGCTGTTAGTGTTGTACCAATACCTGAAGAAGATGAAAAATAAGTGTCTGTATTGTTACGAAGATCTGGACGAAGAGACAGGCTTCCATGAGAAATGCAGGATAGAGTTTTTTGGAACTAAGGATGCACCCAAACTTTCTTATACGTTAGATCAGATGACTGAATTGGCAAAAAGCGTGGTGGAACGTAGTGTAGCTGTTCCTGGAGTACAAGCAAAGTTGTCTATGTCATTGGTAAAAGAAACACAGGAAAATTCAGACGTCCGATTAACCGTGGTCGGGGCATTAGGGGGTAACTATATTTTTAAACCACCTTCTGAAGACTTTCAAGAAATGCCAGAAAACGAGCATGTAACTATGCGAATTGCAGAAGCATTTGGAATACGTGTTGTTCCATCTAGTTTAATACGATTAGCATCAGGTGAATTATCTTATATAACTAAACGGATTGATAGAACAGATGCTGGAGATAAAATACACATGATTGATATGTTTCAGATTACAGAGGCTTTTGATAAGTACAAAAGTTCTATGGAGAAAGTAGGCAAAGCCATAGGAAGCTATTCTGACAATACGGTATTGGACAAGTTGTTTTTCTTTGAGTTGGCCTTGTTTAGTTTTTTGACGGGTAACAATGACATGCATTTGAAGAATTTCTCTATGATTGAGTCTGCTTCTGGATGGACATTATCTCCAGCTTATGATTTATTAAATGTATCGATTGTTAATCCAAAAGATACAGAGGAACTTGCTTTGACCTTAGAAGGAAAAAAGAAGAAACTGAAACTAGCACATTTTGAAAAACTAGGATCTAGCCTTGGTTTAACTAACAAGCAGATTAAAGGAGCGCTTAACCGAATTAAGAAGAATAAACCTAAAGCAATAGAATGGATTGGGAATTCTTTTTTATCTGATGAAATGAAAGAAGCTTATATCGCTGTTTTAGAAGAGCGCTATGGGAGGTGTTTTGGGAATGAGGATTATCAAATATGGGGCTAGAATGGAATGGCGATAGTGATGATTTGAAAGCTTTTTTGGAAAAGACCAAGAAAGATATGGATAGTCATAAATCCTATGTTAATGCTCTAATTGACCCATGGATAAGCAAATTGGAGGCTCTTAATTTATCAAGTAAAATTATTGACCAAAAGAAAAAGGAGCTGATTGATCTTGGCAGTTTTATTCAGGTATACAATTCAGAAATAAGAATACTAGATGCATTGTGCGAACGACCAGACTTTATTGTAGAACTGGATGGTGAAATAATTGGGATTGAGTTGACTGATGTAATAATCAATTTAGAAGCCAAGAAAAGAAAAAGGAAGGTACTTACAAGAAGTTATTTGATGGAATTGAAAAGAAATTAAGTCAACTGGGTAATCACTACAAAGGTATCTATCGTATTACGTTTAATTCTAATGCATTTAAACTAGATCAAAATAGTAGACAAATAATTGATGAAGATATAATACACTCCCCTCAAAATGGTGCACTTAATGGGCTTGTACTCGGTAGCCTCTGACCGTTAATTCTCCTTATAACCCACCAGTTGCTCCCAATAATCTCCATCAGTTTCAATCCTTACCACACCATACTTTTTGCTTATAATAAATTTTCTATTCAACGAATCGCTAATCAAAACAGCCATTTCATCAATTTCCTTCCTATATGAACATGTATCTAGTTTTACTTCAGATACTCTCATTAAATCACCATACACCGAGTATGTCATTCCAATTTTAGGTGAACTAGGGATATAAATCTCGTGACTACCATTGCCATTCCACCTCATCAAGTCAGACTCTCCAACAAAAACTGTATCTAACTGGAATATTTGACCATGTCTGTACGCGTTAAATTCAGCATACACAAATTCGTAACAAACAATATTCGATGAATCCACATGAAATTTAGAAGCTGGATTTAAGTATCGTATGCCAGAATCATTTTTGCTAGTTAAATAAACCCATGAATTCCCTTTCCCAATAGGAAAATACGAATTTTGCCCCCTAGCTGAAAAAATAAGGCTCATAATAAACACTAATCCTAATATATTTTTCATTAATAGTCGCTTACTTCATTAAGTGATATCATAAAATGTACTGATCCTCCATCTTTTGTTTTTGCCCAGATTTGAGTTCTGACATTTCTTTGAATGGCTTTTTTAGTTGCTCGACCTATTTTAGTGGTCAAGATCACTTCAGTAGATTTAAAGGTTCTGTCGCATTACCCAACATATTACATTATCTGAAGTGGCTGAGCTGTTTGCACTCATTTACTTCCAATCATCAATCTTAACCGTACTAGGATCAGCTTCAGATAATCTAGTGGTGACCAGAGCCCAACTTGTCTTGGTTTTTTTAAAAGTCATTTTTACAAATAGTTTGTTTTTTCCATGTACGGATTCTGTATTATAGTTTAACTCTGCTTTGTTTTTTTCTATATGAATTCCCCAGAAAAAAAGACAAGTGTGCACTTTCTTAATACCAAAAAGCACTTCATATCTACCAAATACTGCCTGACGGCCATTTTTGTAAAGAACTAAATCTTCGCCACATCCAAAATAGGTCACATACAATGAATCATAACCACGACTAACATAGTCATCTAGTTTATCACATTGAAAATGTTGAACATTCTTTGCTATGTACACTAAGCTATCAGAACTATCATCGTACAAATAGTGGTCTAACTTATCAATGTTTAAAGCCATTTGCATAATTTCTGTAAAGTCCTCACGTGTTTGCGAATAAGAAGCAGTACATGCGTATACAAATAAAACTAAGAGTATACTATTGGACACTAATTTTTTCATAATAAAGTATAACTGTGATTGTCTGTTTTGGTGGTTGTGGTGAAACAATATCAAATGTAAATGGAATCACAATTTTCGTACCACTTGCATCATGCTCGACCGCATCATCACTTATTGACGATTCAATTATCATTGGATCCAGGACTGTCAACATCGCTAATAGACCATTTTGAATGACGCCTTTATGTGTTTTCAATATTTCAACATTACCACCACTAATATTTCCACTTCCGTCATCTCTTAACTCACTAATTCGAGATGAATAGATCGCGGGTCTGGCAGACCATCGAATATTTTTAACGAATCCATAAACTTGTTTTTTTAACAAGTAAGAGTAAGGCTTACAAGTAAGCAGAAACAAACCTAAGCCTATGAGTTATAATGAGTCATGTGTTAAATCTTTAAGCGATTGCCCTGGGTGATTATATATGTGCTAACTCTAATGTGAGTTCGTTTTTTCCATTCTCAACAGTTACTTTACTTCCTCGCCAGTGGAATTCTCCTTCGGCTGCAATTGCATGTGACTTGTATTTTTCATCTGAAACAGTAAATTCCAGAAAACCATTTTGATCCGTTTGATAGGTGTTTGTTTTACCATAACCCCCACTAGTCAACAGACCTCCTGAGGAAGATGAGCTTAATCTGTACAAATAAACTGTTGCATCCGGAACCTTGGTGTTAGTTCCATACTCAACTACTGTTACACTCACTTTTATCTTTCGTTTAAGAAAATCCGTTTTGCAGCCAAAACTAAAAACTACAATTAGAAGCAATGTTGACCAAAGCCGATAAGTCTGTCTTTTTTTACTCATTTGTCTTCTGAAATTTGTGATTTGTTGTTCTTCCTGATCGCTTTTCTTTCACAGAAAGAATAAATATCCCGGAAGGCAAATCATCTATTTGAACAATACTTCTGGTCGAACTAATATGATCCAGCCGTACTCGTATTCGTTTTCCCATTACATCAAAACATTCAACTGATTCAATTTGAATTTCGATGTCGGATTCAAAGATCACTTCTCCGTTTATCTGGTGAAAAGTAATTTCTGGTTGAGCTGAATAATGGTTAATACTGTTGGGCACACCATCAGGATCAAATACCCAAATCCCGCCTCCCCATGTGCCAAGCCATAATTTGTTTAACGGGCCAACCTCTAAATCCCAAATATCGTATCCAGGAAATGGAGAATTCGAAGCACTGAAGTTTTCCCAATTTACTCCATCATAACTAACTAATCCATCAAAGTATGAACCCATCCATATTTTTTGATTTTCATCAACCACACAAGCCTTACTCTTCAAGTCTAAACCAGCCGAGCCCAGGTTTGTCCATGCAACGCCATCAAATTGCATGAGTCCGGCAAGGCCAGATACAGTAGCTACAAAAGTCATGTTTGTTGAAAATAAAATATCACTAAAGCCAATTGATGTAGGAGGCAGCCCCATTTCAATTTGAGTTGTAACCCAAAAAGAACTTCCATCATAGACTAGAACATGTTCTGTACAACCAAACCATACATCTCCGTTGGGCGCAATATTAATTGTACCAAAAGAAACATCTGGTATTGCAGAATTTTGGGCGGTAAATTTATTGAGCACTATACCGCCATACTCATAAATAACGGAATCATAACCAGTTAGGTACATGTATTGACTATTTCCATCAACGGCTAGATTCGTAAAATTGATTGTAAGAGAAGGGTCAACTATTGCTAAATTAACAATCAATTGCCAATTTGAGCTATCGTATTTGTATACCTGCTGCCCCGACAACATCCACATACCTCCCTGACTGTCTAGATAAAGATCACTTGCATAGTAAGGGTGTGTGGTCCAATTTGCACCATCAAAGCTGTGTAGAGAAGAAGATGCATTCACCCAAACCACACCATTTGTATCTATCTCTAATTCACTAATATGGTCATTTGTTATAGCCGAATTCGTTACGTTATAAAAATCCCAAGACTGACTATAGTAGCCAACAAATGATGAACACATAAAAAAGACTAGAACAAGAGTTTTGAAGATCATAAAAGGATGACAAGTTAAGCGCTGAGTATACCCCAAGTTACAAAAAATGGTTCTGTCGCATTAATCTCATTCAAAATGAATTTAGTAGTTTTCTTGGAGCTTCAAGCTGCTAATGAGAGAAAAGTCTTGAAGGGAGTATTCTTAGCATCAATGATTTGATCCTTCAAAATAATATTTACCACCTCAATCCCAGCCAGTGTTCGTTGAGCTGATTCGAACTCTTTGAATCCTGTTGTTATTCTTATCCTTCGCTTTATCCTTCGATGATCTTGCTCAACTATATTGTTGAGATACTTACATTGTCTTATCTTGATTTTATTAATTGAACCCGATCTCTTATTTACAGTCCAAATAGCCATCTTATTAGATCCGCTCTTGTCAATATTTACCACTCTCGGGCTTCCATTGTTGCCAATTGCTTTATTGAATAATTTCTGTGCTGATATTTTCTGTCTTTTCTTGGTTAACAAGAAATCTACAGTATTGCCTTCCTTGTCAACAGCTCTGTATAAGTAGCGGTCTTTACCTGCTACTTTGATGTATGTCGAGATTTGCAATCTCTTCCATTCTCCAACTCTCACTTACTTGGAATTTCCTTCGATGCATATTCTTCTCCATTACTGGAGAAAACTTAAATACCCATCTTTGAATGGTAGAATGATCTAATTCAACACCTCTTATCTGGAGTAATTCTTCTATATCTTAACCTAAATCTCAATTTGAAATAGACAGCTTGAAGAATTATTGCTTTTGGGTAACGATGGTGTTTGAACATGCCTCTTGAGTTTTTACCTCAAAAGCAGTTTCTTTAACTTTAGACCGAATTAATGCGACAGAACCAGTATCTTTATATTATATAAATTATGTTGGAAACCTAAAAAAAGATAGGATTAGATTTAATGTATCCTACATGGATAAAACAGATTCATACATCGATTCAGTTAGAGTATTTACTTTTTATTCCTTTAAAAGCAATTTAAATTAATGATAAGAAAAAAAGTGAACCTAAGGTTCTACATAGTGTTAATCTTTTCAATAACTGTGAAACTATTATCATCTCAAAACATCATTCCAAATGGTGATTACGACATAAATATTTATAAACACAAAATTTAAAGGTGGCAAAATTTTTAATCACTCTTTTAACAATATTTATTACTTTAAATATAATAGGACAAGTAAAAATTGTCGGTGGGTCTCATGCATTACCAAATGAATTCCCATGGATGGCACGCCTTTATGTTACGGATTCAGTTCCATCTTGTGGTGGCAGTTTAATTGCACCTCAGTGGGTTTTAACAGCAGGTCATTGCGTTGTGCCGGGGCTATTACCAGATTCGGTAAGAATAAACAGTTATTCAACCTCAATAAATCATCTTCAAACTGAAGTTTTTGGAATTAGTCAAATATATGTTGACCCTCGATGGAATGGGCTTGTTGGAATTGATTTTATTCCAGATATTGCTCTAATAAGATTGACTTCACCTTCAAGTCACTTGCCTGTTGAATTTATTTCATTGCCTCTTGACACATTGTTATCAGAAGAAAATGATACCGCTACTGTTCTTGGTTGGGGGTTAACAGCGTCTCCTGGATCAGGATCAGATACCTTAAAAAAAGCAAATGTAATTTTTACTAATGAGAGTTATTGTGATTCGATTTATAATTCAATATACTTTCATGATCCAGATACTACTCTTTGTGCAGGATATGTAAATGGAAATCCGCAGGTTGGTGCGGGGAGCGGTGATAGTGGAGGTCCTTTATTCGTTTCTAAAAATGGCTCTCCATTATTAGTTGGAATAGTTTCTGCTGGAGGTGATGCAATTACAACATCTGTGCACCCGGGAGTTTACACGAAAATATTTACAATGTCTCCGTGGATTCTTAGTTTAATCAACCCTACAGCCTTCCAGGAATTAATTGGTCATGATATTAAGTTATTTTATCATGACGGAGCATTAACAGTTGACATAAATAAAGAATTTTCTGGTAAGGCTCTCATAAACATATATTCTCTAAGCGGTTCTTTGATTGAATCAAACAACCTCATACTTAAATCAGGTAGCCAAAAAATCAATTTAAAAACTAAATTATCTGGTATTTGCATTGCAAATGTTCAAAATTCGAAATTTAATTTAACTAGAAAAATTATGGTTCTGTCGCATTAATCTCATTGAAAATGAATTTAGTAGTTTTCTTGGGGATTCAAGCTGCTAATGAGAGAAAAGTCTTGAAGGGAGTATTCTTAGCATCAATG
>JBLIOB010000152.1:0-9530 GCA_047639575.1 Parvicellaceae bacterium | reverse complement strand
TGCTTTATTGAAGAATTTCTGTGCTGACATTTTCTGTCTTCTCTTGGTTAACAAGAAATCTACAGTATTGCCTTCCTTGTCAACAGCTCTGTATAAGTAGCGGTCTTTGCCTGCTACTTTGATGTAAGTCTCATCCATTCTCCAACTATCTCCTACTTGGAATTTCCTTCGATGCATATTCTTCTCTATTATTGGAGAAAACTTAAATACCCATCTTTGAATGGTAGAATGATCAACATTAACACCTCTTATCCGCAGTAATTCTTCTATATCTCTATAACTTAAGGTAAATCTCAATTTGAAATAGACCGCTTGAAGAATTATTGCTTTTGGGTAACGATGGTGTTTGAACATGCCTCTTGAGTTTTCAACTCAAAAGTAGTTTCTTTAACTTTAGAACGAATTAATGCGACAGAACCGATGGGACAGTCTCTGATCATTTTATTGCCGAATTTGAAGGTTTGCTTTTAATCCCAAATTGGATTAACAAGTTTGGCGGAATTAGCGTTGAAATACATGGAATTGATTACGAATCTCCCGTGATAGCAGTAAGGGAGTCAAACAGCGAAGTTTACATTGCAGGAGATTACGCTAGTGACATTGGTTTTCCCTTAACAAATAGCCTCGCGGGAGGGACATTTAATCAAGGATTAATTCCGACCACTGGTAGCGGAAATGAAAATGGATATCTCGCAAGATTTAACGGTAGTAACGATCTTACTTGGTGTAGTTCGTTTAGTGGAGATGGCACGGATAATCAAATTGGAGATATTCTTGTAACAGACGATGCGGTTTTCATTTGTGGAACTGCCGACATTTCTAGTTTAGGGGTAGCGACACCGTGTGTTGTACCGGCTGTCGGAGAATTTCCTTATTGTAATTTGTCAGGAGTCAACTATACAGAATCAAATGCTTCATCCGACAGAATGTTTTTAGCGAAGTTTGATCTTATGGATAATCTTCAGTGGAGTACTGCTTTTGGTGACGATTCGCTGACGAGTCTAAGAGGAATGGACGCGAATAGCAGCGATTTATATATAGCCGGGATAGCTGGCCCCAGCAATACACTTTGGGAGTTTGACATGGGTAGCCCCACAGATTATTATAAAAACACGAACATTTCGGGCGATGACGCTACGATCGCTAGATTCGACCTGAACTTTACAGTAGGACTTAATAATGAGGTATCCAGGGACGAAGGTTTTAGCCTGTATCCGAACCCATCTAATAATTTAATCACAATTAATAGTGAAAACTTTGAGTTTGAAAAAGTTGAAATTTACAATGGTATTGGACAACTTGTACTCAACGCTCAATTATCTGGCAAAAAAGCCGTTATTGATGTGTTTAATCTTAACGTAGGGCTTTATCATGTGGTCGTGACTAATAACAATGGCCAAAGGTTTAGTTCTCAATTAGTTAAATATTAATGAAGTTAACTTGGGTCTTGATCTTATTATTTCCACTTTCTGTCTTTGGACAGACATGGGTGGGTCTCGATCAAGGTCTAGGATGTACCTTTGGCGCTAATGTTAATGATTTTGTGCCCGATGAGGCAAATAAAAAGCTTTACGTCTTTGGCTCTTTTCACGATGACGGGAATTGCAACCCAATGAAGGGGATTGCCGTTTGGGATGGCGTTAAATGGGATAGTCTTACGTATGTGAATAGTCTTCCTGCTGGCAACGGGAAAATGTTCAACGACACTCTATATTGTACTGCCGATTTTGATACAGTTCCATTATCAGAATCGAATATACTTGGCAAATGGAACGGGTCATCTTTTGATACGATCCCCATGAGTAAGTTGGGGATAGCTTCTGATTTTACGGTGTTGAATGATGAATTATATTTTTGCGGTGCATGGAGGTATCACAGCTCACATCCAGACTCCATAATATATTTAGGTAAATACGATGGAGTTAAGTGTGTACCAAAATCTGAAATATACCCATCAACCACAGGCTTTCCTGTTTGCATAGAAGCATACCATGGGGACATTTATCTTGGAGGTCAAATCGTTGTAGAACGTAACGGATTGCAACTTTCCGATCTACTCAAAGTAAATCAAGATACTTTCGAATTATTTCATTCTGATTTTCAGGGTTTAGGGCCAAATGAAATGGTTAGAGACTTGGAAGTGTTTCAGGATAAACTATACATCGCAGGTAGTTTCTTGGAGTCAGATGGGTATGGGGGAAACAACATTATGTATTGGGATGGGACACAGTTCCACCCATGTGGAGGTGGAACTAATAATCGAGTTAGGGCAATGACCGTTTATAATGATGAACTTTATTGTGCGGGATGGTTCACTGAGGTGGAAGGCCAGCCAGCAGCTTATGTAGCAAAGTGGGACGGTTCTAACTGGTTTCCATTGAGCCAAGATAGTATTGGTGTACTGCCCATTATCGATGACATCGCTGTTTGGAATGATGAATTATATATTGGAGGATCATTCACTGAAATAGGTGGAATCGAGATAAAGGGGGTGGCCAAGTTTAATCATCCTCTTAGAAAAGGTCCTTTGGTAAAAGAGGAATTGGAACTCAGTATATTTCCCAACCCTGCAGAAACTTCAGTTCAAATTGATTACTATCAACTCTCAACAGAGCCCGTGGAAGTAGTTGTCACCAATTCAATTGGCCAATTAGTATATCACAAATCGCTTGAGCACAACAGAACAGGAATTAGCTCCCTAACTTTGGATATTACAGACTATGCTCTAGGAGCATACATTGTAAGGCTTTCAAATTCAAATTTTATGGCACACTCCAAATTCATTCGGATAAAAAGCTAGTCTAGTTAATTAACCTTTCAAATGGAGAGAAGTTATTGGCGGCTGCGAGGGTTCCATCTTTTAATAAATTTCTTATAAAACCTTCTCCATGTGGAACCAATCTTAAAATGAGAAATATTATCCCACTTCATAATCAGTTCAAAGCCCAATAGGTCCTGACTAGAAGAATTTAATGACTAAATGTTAAATTGGGCAAGAACACTTAATATAATAAAATCCAAAGTTAACTGGAGAAGGTTAAATTCAATATCAATCAGCGTTACGTATAATTACAACCCTCTTCAATAATCAAGAAAAAGCATCTAAATCCCACTATACCCTCAAGAAAATCCCACTCATTAATTCAAAAATTAATTTTAATTATCTTTAAACTACCCTCTCTTTCACGAGCATTAATTGAACGCTTGAATAACACAATTGTATTAGAATAAATGAAGCTTACATTCTTGATCATATTCTCAACATTCATTGGCCTTGTTTGCGCTGCTCAAGATTCAACCAATCACGAGCCATTTTTTGAATTGCCACGGTACTTTCAGAACGATTTCGGATATAAATTGATCATCGCAAAAGGGCACTTCGGATTGATAGATTCAAATGGAGTAGTGGTTTGCGAGCCAGCGTATGATTGGATAAATAGTTTCAATGGTGACTTTGCCATTGTTGATCTAAAGGGCAAGAAAGGTTTCATTAATAAGCACGGAAAGGCCATTATCCCTGCGAAATACAAAAGCGTTAATGATTTCAGAAATCATTGGGCCATGGGAAGTGTTAAGAACAGATGGTTCTACATTGATACAAATGGCAATGAACTGCAAGGGTTTGGTCAACATCCGAACCTTCATGATTTTAAACAAGGACCGAAACTTAAACGCTTAAAACATGGGGTGAAATACATCAATGAGAAAGATGAAGATGTTATTGATGACGGATACATTAGAGGCGCTCCATTTATTAATGGGTATGCGATCGTAAATAAGGATAAAAAGCAATTTTTAATTGACACATTGGGGGAAGTAATTCAAACTTTTGATTGTGTTTATGCTGGTGTACTGCGGAATGGTCTAAATGTGCTTGTAATGAATAACAAGAAGAAAGGGATCGTAGACCACTTAGGGCAAGAAGTAATTCCGTGCGAATATGATGAGATTGAAATTGAAGAAGATGGAATTATTAGGGTAAAGAAAGACTTTAAATGGGGAGCTTATAATTGGGACTTTGAATTGATTATTCCAAATATTTATGACCGAATCGATTATGTTGATTTTGACATTACTAGAAATAAGATTGTGATGGTTACTGATGGTCCAAAGAAAGGCTTGATAGACTTTGATGGAAAAACGATAAAGGAATGTATCTATGATTATCTCATCATTAACGAAGACTTAACGATTATCACCATTCAATATCCGTTACCATATTCCTCAACTGCTCAAACCGAAGAGGAAAAGCAAATGACATTCAATGAGTACTTGAAAAAGCCTGAAATAAATGGATATCAAATCTCTGATAAAAATGGCACCCCCTTATTAGATAGACCGTACTATTTCGCCAAACAAGTACACGAAAATTATTTTATGGTTGCCGATTTAGTCGGTATCTATATTCCTTATCGATTCCATGGAGGGCCTAGAGGTCCTGGAGGACCGTATAATGAATTTTTTATGCTAAAGGATCGCCCGACAAAATCTGTAACTCACATTAACATCTTAAGAACCGAGGCTAATATTATTTCGACATATGAGACTCCTACCGATATGAAATCCGAAAACATATTGACATTTTGTGATTTCCACGAACTATTGGCGCAGGTTAAGCATCGACCAGGTGGTTATTATAGCCTTAACAAAACAGAGTTAGGCCAGCTACAAACAATAGCGGATAAAGGAGATGTAGCTATATCTGTGAATGCCAGAGCTATTTTAAACTTTCTAAATGAAAGCTTTCCATATCAGGGAGGGGTTCAAATAGACGAAGGTAAATCGATTCTTAACCCAGAATCTCAAGATACGAAGGCAGAAAAGCTTTCCATTAATGTTTATCCAAACCCTTTTTCAAAGAACACCAAAATAGAATTGAGTCATTCGATAAACCAAGGACAAATGACTATAGTTGATTTAAATGGGCAGGTCATTCAAAAAAGAAGCTTCTCAGGAAATAAAATGGAACTAGATCTATCAAATGTTGAGGCAGGAATCTATTTTTGTATTGTATCAGCTAAATCGGGAGTTAAAAAAACAATTAAACTTGTTGTAACGGGCTAGTCTTTGCGAAATTTAATCACTATATCTATTTGCTTGTTCGTTTCAATTCAAAGCGTTGGACAAACCTACTTCAACAATACATATGAGAGTGGGCAATTGGAAGGTGGCGTTGGACTAACATTGGTTGATGACACATTATATACATTGTCTTGGCAATATGATTTTCTTAAATACTCTTTGATTCTAACCAAATTAGACCTGGAAGGTAACCGAATAGCAGAATACCCAATGTCTGATTCCGTTGATATGGTACCAAGCTACATAGGCTTTTTTAAAGAGGATGATCATTTTGTGGGATATGGTTATACTAAAGTTTTAGACACGATACGGCCACTTATCTTTAAATTCTCAAAAACTGGGCAAATTATTTGGCAACGGTCCTATAACTTGCCTGGTGCAATTCAGGCCGACTTGAATAATGGAATATTAGGGAATGGTGATTCCACTTATGTGTTTGGGGGCCTTATTGTGACAGCAGGAAATGGCTCTGAATATCTATTTTTCAAAACGGATACTGCTGGAAACGAATTAACCTCGCAGGTTTATGGAGGGCTGGGGCACGACCAAGCTATTTCTATTGACAAAGGATTGGATAGTGGTTACATCTTGTCAGGTTATAATAAAAGCGTAGAAACCAATGGGAATTTATTTATTCTAAAATTGACTGAATCTGGAAATACCCAATGGAGTAGAAATTACGGTACTAATTTTGAATTTGAATCTGGAAGTGTGACAACAGGAACCAATAATTATTGGGTAGTAGGTCCTTGGGGTGTTGGGAGCGAGTTTACTGGGCAAATAATGCGACTTAACAAATTGGGTAATATTGATTACCAGATAATCGTAAATGATCCTGATATCCACCAGGCTAATTTATATGCAGGTGTGGAACTAACAGATGGTTCGTTTATTGCAGTTGGTGTTGTGGCTGATACTGTAGATTTTAATCCATTAGGATGGATGTTAAAAGTGGATAGTAATTGTAATGAAATATGGAAACGAACTTATCAAATTCGAACTGAGGATCATTATTTAAGGGATGTGATTTCTTTGGGTGATACTAGTTTTGTGGCATGTGGATATGTATTCCCAGATGGAACGGGAAACTCTGAAGACATGTGGCTAATTAGAACAGACTCTTTTGGATGTGATTCTTTGGGCTGCCATACTGTTGGAATTAATGATATAGAAACAAAACAAGATTGGCTTTTCAAAACTTATCCTAACCCGTCATCTGGCACATTCACTGTTTACTTTGAAGCCAGTAACCTGTTTACTAAATTGACTATCCAAGATTTACTAGGAAATGTTGTTCTGGTTAAAAAGTTATATTCGAAAGAACATGTTTTAATTGATCTTAGCGATCAACCAGCAGGGATTTACCTGTGTTCACTTCAAATTGGCTTTAAAACTATTTATGCGGACAAACTCATCCTCACTAAATAAGAAACAATAAAACGTTTTCATTGTATTTTCTTAAATTGTAGTGTGATTCGAGTTTCAACAGTAATATTGTTTTTAGTCTTTCCTTTTATTCAAAGTTTTTCTCAGCAGTGGGCTTCACTTGGTGCCAACTGGCATTATACTGAAAAAGATGCTTTTTCACCAGTCATAGACTATTTTAAAATAACAGCGGTTTCCACTCAAATAATAAAGGGCAAGCTTTGTACAGAGATGATTAGAAATGAGTACCCGTTATGTTCTGGTTTTTCTGGATCGGCTTTTACCTATGAAGAAAATGATACTGTTTATTGGTACAATCCAGATTTGGATACGCTTCAATTCCTATATGATTTTACTGCTAATGTAGGGGATAGCTGGAATATGTTATTTCTAGACCCATCAGCTTCTCCTGATCTTGACACCTTGGAAGTTACGGTTGACTCCCTTGACACAATTAATATAAATGGATTTAACCTAAAAAGATGGTTTGTTACCTATGATTTCAAGGCGGAAGTCTTTCCATTTAGCTATACTGGTATAATTGTGGAGAATATTGGAGATTTATATTACATGTTCAATTTTCCAGGAGAAGATATTATCGCCTGTGATGCGAACTATCCTGACTATATCCGCTGTTACGAAGATACCGTTATTGGTTTTCAGGCATTTAATGGGTATGATTCTACCACGTGTGAGCAAATCTTAACAAATGTTCCTGAACAGCAAAAGGTTGTTGAGCTACTTGTTTACCCAAATCCATTTCAAAATTCCACTACTGTTGAATTTAAACTAGAATCAAAAGCTGAAAGGCTTACCGTTACTAATATATTTGGAGATGTCGTTCAATCAATTGAACTTTACTCGAAAGATGTAAAGGCAGAACTTGATCTGTCTGAATGTCCATCAGGAGTTTATTTTTGCATGGTACAGATTGGTTCTAAATCTATTTCCACAAAAAAAATAATCCTTACTAAATAGGAAACTTACTACCCATTAAGTATCCATACCTCTAACGTTAAGTAAGAACCATGCTGAAACGCCCATAATTGCTGATTAAGAGCGTTTTTACTGATAAATGACCTAATTCCCGTTTGATGTACTAAAGAGCCGATTTGCAAAGCATCGGTGGGGGAAAAACGTAGAACGGTAGTTTTTAGCGACTTAACAACCACCTATTTCACATTTGTTAACATTCGGAAACGTAACACTGGTAAGGGTTTTGCGTTATTCTAAGTAACAATTCAGTCGAGTTTTTTCCACACAAATCTTCGCTTGAAGTTCAGGCTTCTGAAGAAAGTTCTTCCCGAACTGCTGAAATATCAGCAACAACACAATGTAATTATAAACCAGAAGCTTTTCTGCTTTCTGAATGGCTCGCAGAGTGCGAACGATTGATAGACAATCATGTTATTCTAAAGGCAGTGCCAAAAGAAGCTTCATAACAATTAGAAATAATGGCAAAGCAAAAAGGATTTATCAAATTAAAAGGTTCGTTGGGAGGACTGACCTTTTACGGAAAAAACGGTGAAGAGCTGGTGAGAACCACTGGAGGCGTTGAGAAATCAAGAATCATGAAAGATCCAGCATTTAAGCGAACCCGGGAGAACATGGCAGAATTTGGTGTGTCTGCCACAATTGGAAAAGCACTTAGACTCGGTTTAGCAAATGTGCTTAACCCGAAAAATTCACTCTTAAAGTTACAAAATTAGGTGTAGAGTGTTATTTTTATAGTGCTACAAACAAAAACAGCACTTTTAAACTACCCCCAATTTTGAGCATTAAAGATCCAATATTTTACAGAGGGAATAGGTCGGTATCGGTTGATTTTTCGGCATCAGAAATTAGCAGTGATGGTTCTCTAATACTTCTTGAGAAACTAGAGCGGGAACATAGGTTGATCAAATACTTTGGCAAACATTTACCTGATTTGCGCAATCCAGATCTTATTACCTATAGCAGAGAGGATCAGTTAAAGCAACGAGTCTTTATGTTGATGCTTGGCTACGAGGATGCAAATGATGTGACCCATTTACAGCATGATCCTTTATTTAAAGACATTCTACAGGGTGATTTGGCTTCACAACCCACCATATCAAGATTTGAAAATAGCTTAGATAAACAATCCATTATTGGGCTTTGCAATGCCTGGGTAGATCGTTACGTATCGAGTTTGGCAGGGAGAAGCGAGATAATTATAGATGTTGATGCCACAGACGACCCCACACACGGCAACCAACAGATGTCTATGTTTAACGGCTATTATGGTCAGTTTATGTTAAACGAATTATTTTTTCATGATGGCCAAACAGGGCAAATTATACTTCCTGTGCTTCGTCCTGGCAATAGCCATTCCAACAAATGGTATGTGAGTATTTTGAAACGGATCGTAAAAAAAATACGTGAAGCCTATCCTGAAATGAAAATCATAATCAGAACCGATGGAGGGTTTAGTTGTGCTCCTTTTTATCAATTGGTAGATGATTATAATTTGTTTTTTGCAACAGGAATTGCAAGTAATTTGATCTTGAAGAAGAAAGTTTCACGTGCCCAAAAAGCGGTAAAACAGCTCTATTCAGATCAGGGGGAAAAGCATCAGTATTTTATCAGTTTTTCATACCAAGCCAAAAGCTGGCACAAAGAACAACAGTGCTATTCAAAAATAGAAAGCACAGGGTTAGGAATGAACATTAGACACATAGCCAGCAATCTGGAAGAACAAGATGCCAGAGAAATCTACTTCGGGTTTTATGTTAAAAGAGGCGAAACAAGTGAGAATAGAATCAAAGAAGTTAAAAACATGTGTTTCTCCGACAGGCTTTCCAACCATGGCTATTGGGCTAATTTCTTTCGTCTTTTCATCAGTAGTCTTGCCTATGAAATGTTTTTACTGCTCAAACAAAAAATCAAGAAATCTTCTTTTGATGTAGCCAAAAAATGGCAAATTAGCTCCATACGAACCTATTTGCTCAAAGTGGGAGCAACCATAAAAATCACCAAGAAAAGAATCTTCTATCAACTATCCA
>JBLIOB010000151.1:0-9595 GCA_047639575.1 Parvicellaceae bacterium | reverse complement strand
AATACTAATATCTGGCTTTGAACAAACTGATTCCGCTGAAATTGTTAGTGTTAGTGAACGAGAATTGTCTATTTCGGCATATCCGAATCCATTTATTCAATCTGTTTTTTTAAATCCGCTGTCTGATGAAGAATTAAATTTGGTTGTGATGGATGCAATGGGAAAAATGATTGAGAAAATAAGTTTTATTGGATCTACTGAAATAAAGCTAAATCATTTGAAGGCAGGAATGTATTTTTTCGTTTTTGCTAACTCAAAAGGCGTAAAAAGTTCAATTAAACTGATGAAATTAAATTGATTAAAATAAATTCCATATTTCTTGTTGTGTTGCTGATTATAATATCCAATGGATCTTATGGTCAATACAATGGAATTTATATAGAAGGGGCTTTTCCAGATTCGGGCGGGGTAAATGTTGCTTTTCGTAATACGGTATATTCGCAAGGAAATGTTACTTACTATCAGGAAGACCAATCATTTTCAATTGATGCTTCAGGTAAATGGTGGATGACTGTGGGCGAAGGTGTTCCTACCGGGATTTCGACATCGTCTACACTTGATCAATTGGATTTTTCATTGGATTCAATGGGCTTAGCAATAGAAGTGGATTTTGGTGGTGGCTTTATTGGCCTTACAGATGAAGAGTTCAGAGCGGTACCATACGCGCGGCATTCAAGAACTTCTTCGGAGAATATTTCTTTAGGAGCACGAATGCAAGATATTGACACTGTTGGATTATCAATTGATTATGCATTTTCATGGAATGGAATGGATTGGTCAGTAGTATTATCCAATGAGTTAATCGCAAACTATGCAATTGAAAGTAACATGTCCAATAGTGCGGATACATCTTTGTTTGCTTTTCAATCACATGTGCAATCGATTGATACTGTGCTATTTTCTGAAGTTTCAGATTCTTCGATTTTTGCCATTAACGTAAACCAGTCCGGTTATTCGGATTCGTCAATTTATACTGATACTGCCGGTTATTCTATATTGAATAATGGTCTAAAGTTAAATGGAAACAATTTTACATCATTTGATATTGTTGGCCCAACCAACAATTTCCCAATCAGGATTAGAACAAATGGAATTGACCGGCTTCATCTCGGTATTAATGGTGAATTTGAAATTGGATCCACTGATTCACTTTCTTCGTTTTATTCTGATCTAGGTGATGGACTTAAAGCAACCGGAACTAGAGGTTCAGGTTCTCATTTGAACTTAACCAATGGTAATTATGTTTATTACTCCCCGGATAAAGTAGCCTTCCTTTCAGGATTAGTAACCGATACATTATGGGACTCATCTAATGTTGGAATATATAGTTTCGTTGCAGGAAGAAATTCTTGGGTACGCGGAACCTATTCCGCAGCTTTTGGTGATAGTAGTTTTGTTACGCCAATTCCTAATGTAAGTATTAGTCCAGGGAAATACAGTTTGGCCGTTGGCAGAAATTGTGGCGCAAGTGGGTCTAATAGTTTTGCCGTTGGGTATCAAAGTTGGGCTATGAAGAATAGATCAGTTGCCATGGGTTATCAATGTTCAACTCCATATGGTTATGCTTGCATGGCACTTGGGTATAGAGCAGTTGCAGATGGAAATATAGAACCATGTGTGGCAATTGGTAACAATGTAGTTGCGAATGGTAAGAACTCAATAATTTTGGGAAATAATGTTGATGGGGGAAGTAGAAGAGGGACTTTCATGTATGGAGATAATTCAACTAATGACACCTTAACGAACACAACTTTAAATGTTCACCAATTTGTTGTAAGGGCGAATGGCGGATTTATATTTTATTCTGATGCGGGGCTTCTAACTGGTGTTCAGTTGTCTTCTGGTGGGGGGGCATGGTCTACCGTATCGGATTCTACAAAAAAGCAAAACAAATTTTTATTGAATCCTTTCATTGTTAGAGATCCGTTGATTAAGTTAAGAGTTTCTGAATGGAATTATAAAACACAGGATAAGTCAATTGTACATGTTGGGCCTATGGCGCAAGATTTTTATTCAGCTTTTAAACAAGGAAGCCGAAATGATTTAATAACGACTACCGATATTGATGGCGTAATTCTTTTAGGAATAAAGGATTTAGAAGGGATATTTAATTCGCTTGAAAATAAAATGGATCCTAAATATGACAAATTTGACTTTAAGTCAGTTGTAGGACGCCTGGACAAATTAGAGCGAGAATTAGATAATCGTTAAAAGAGAATGACTTTATGAGGTTAGCAAAAAAGCACATATTTCTGTTTAGTTTATTATTCATCATAGGTGCCGCTTTTGGTCAAGTGCCGGATGGATTTGGATATCAAGCGATAGTTAGAGATGCTTCTGGAATTGTCGTCAATTCTGGCACAGTGGACGTTAAGGTTGGAATTATTTCCACGTCTGCATCAGGAACATTGTTATATGAAGAAGATCACTCTGTTGTTACCAATAGCCAAGGTTTAATAGAAATAGTAATTGGTAAAGGAACATCTTCAGGTGCTGGGACTTTAGGCAGTATGGGCTCAATTAACTGGAGTGCAGACTCACACTATTTAAACATAAAAATAGACGTTGGTTCAACTGGAACTTTTGTAGATATTAGTACAACGCAGTTGATGTCAATTCCATACGCTTTTCACGCTAGAACAACTGATCAATTATATGATTTAAGCAATCTGACTGACGTAGATACAAGTGGAATTCAAATAGGTCAGACATTAACTTGGAATGGAACAAACTGGGTTTCTTCTAATATTGATTCGGTCGTATATGCAAATAATAGTGGACATGCTGTTTATTCTGATACTGCGAACTTTGCATACTCTACAAATGCGTCAACGGCAGATACCGCCCAGTTTTCGTTTTTTTCCGACACAGCCATTTATGCATCTACTGCTGGAAGCGCTGTGTATAGTGACTCTTCAAACTATGCTGATACAGCTGGCTATGCATTAAATTGTATTAATAGTTGGGACTTAAATGGTAATTCATTGGCCGGTACAGAATTTATAGGATCGATTAATGCGGAAGATGTTTTATTTAAAACCAATAACATAGAACGAATGAGAGTGACAAGTTCTGGTAAGATTGGAATTAACACCCCTGCTCCACAAGCAGATTTTGAATTAACTGGAGATAATGGTTTAATTTTTAATGGTGTATTGGGCGCTGGAGCTAGCCAAACGTTTACTGGGGATCGCCTTGTATGGTATCCTAAAAAAGGACATTTTTATGCTGGAGGTGGAAGTATCAACCTGACGGATGGGAATATTGGAGATTATTCTTTTGGAGCAGGATATAATTTAACTGTTTCAGGAGATTATTCAACGGCTTTTGGTTATGCTTCCTTAGCATCTGGAATAGCATCCTTTGCGGTTGGCTTTGATTCTAAAGCAACTGGAGACTATTCATTTGCTCAAGGCCAAGTTTCAATGGCTTCTGGTGTTGCGTCTGTTGCAATGGGTCGTGGTGCTGATTCATTTGGTTATGCATCAGTGGCTTTAGGATATCATCCAACCGCAAGTGCAGATTTCTCTGTTGCAATTGGGAATAATTGTTGGGCCACCGCTGAAGGGTCATATGCTTTGGGGTATAGAGCGAGATCCGACCATATTGGTAGTTTTGTTTATTCGGATGAATCTGCCTCTTATTTGTATTCAACTGCAGATAATCAGTTTATGGTAAGGGCTGCTGGTGGGACAAGGTTTTATTCATCATCTACGCTAACAAGTGGAGTAGTTCTTGCGGCTGGGGCTGGAGCATGGGCTACAGTTTCCGATTCAACGAAAAAAGAAAACATAAAAGACATTGATCTTGATGATATTTTAAATAAGATTGCAGAATTAAAGGTCTATGAATGGAATTACTTAACTCAAGACAGTGCTATTAGACACATCGGGCCTATGGCGCAAGATTTCTACGCTTCATTTGGATTTGGAGAATCAGACACTACAATAACTACTACGGATATAGATGGGATTAATATGGCTGGTGTAAAAGCGTTGTATGAAAAGTCAATTCAGCTTGAATATAAAGCCAAGCTGTACGAAGAGCTTGAAAAACGTTATGCAGAGCTTAAGTCAGAACGGGATAAAATTTATATTCGTTTGGAGTCAATAGAGAGAGAATTATTGATTGATTCTGCTCATTTGAAAAATTGAGATTTATGGGATTCGGTTATTATGTGAAAAATTGGTTTATTTGCCCCTGTCAATTTCAAAATTGGGAACTTAACTAGTTTATGGAACAGAAATGGGATAATATCATCCAACCTAATAAGCAGCTTTTTAACCTGAATTTTAAGGCGATTTGGAAATATAAAGATCTGCTTATGTTATTCGTAAGAAGAGATTTTGTCGCAAATTACAAGCAAACCATTCTTGGACCGACTTGGTTTTTTATTCAACCTATTTTCACTTCTTTGGTCTTAACCATCGTATTTGGAAATATGGCCGCTTTAGAAACTGACGGAATTCCAAAATTTCCATTTTATTTAGCTGGAGTGACTATATGGGGTTACTTTGCCGATTGCATTAATAAAACTTCAGAGACGTTTACGGTCAATCAGGGATTGTTTGGGAAAGTATATTTCCCCAGAATTATAGTTCCGTTATCAGTCGTTCTTACAAATATGTTAAAGTTCGTGGTCCAGTTCATTCTATTTCTTTGTATTTGGACATATTATTATTTCACAACAGATGGAATTGCCGCAAACTCAACTATGCTATTAATTCCTGTCTTTGTTATTTTAATGGCTCTCATGGGATTAGGGTTGGGTATGATTATCTCTTCAATGACAACCAAGTACCGAGATTTAAAGTTTTTAGTTTCGTTTGGAGTGCAATTAATGATGTACTTATCGGCAGTTATTATACCCCTATCATCGGCCAATGGATGGATGAAAAAGGTAATGCTAGTAAGCCCAATGACGAGTATTATTGAGAGTTTTAAATATTCTTTTTTCACAAAAGGTTCAGTACCGGTGGGAGCGTTGATATACACAGCAGTTTTTTCCGTAGCAGTATTCATTTTGGGAATGGTGATTTTTAATCGAGTTGAGAAATCTTTTATTGATACCGTATAGATATGAGTGATATAGTACTAAAAATAGAAAACGTATCTAAGCAATATCGCTTAGGTCAGGTCGGAACCGGCACACTATCCCATGATTTAAACAGGTGGTTTTCTAGAATTAGAGGTAAAGGAGATCCATATCTTGAAATCGGAGAAGTAAATGATAGAGCATCTACGGATGGCGGTGACTATGTTTGGGCTTTACGTGATGTTGATTTTGAAGTTAAAAAAGGAGAAGTCTTAGGAATCATTGGTAAAAATGGAGCGGGTAAATCAACATTATTAAAGTTGTTATCTCAGGTTACAAATCCAACGGTTGGAGAAATTAAAGTTAAAGGAAGAATCGCGTCCCTGCTAGAAGTTGGAACGGGCTTTCATCCGGAATTAACGGGTCGAGAAAACGTTTATTTGAACGGTGCAATATTGGGAATGACCAAGGCCGAAATAGCTTCTAAATTTGATGAAATTGTTGATTTTTCTGGAGTGGCAAAGTACTTGGACACTCCGGTGAAAAGATATTCTTCAGGAATGAAAGTGCGGCTTGGATTTGCGGTTGCCGCTCATTTAGAACCCGAGATATTGGTGATTGATGAAGTGTTAGCAGTTGGTGATGACGAGTTTCAAAAAAAATGCCTTGGAAAAATGCAAGATGTTTCCGATTCTGGTAGAACTGTCTTGTTTGTTAGCCATAACATGAACTCTATTTCTAAGCTTTGCACTAGATGTATACTAATAGAAGACGGTAAAAATACGTTTGACGGAACGGCTTCGGAGGTAATCGATCGGTATTTATCTAGTCTAAAAGAAGGAGCTGACCAGACCACTTTTATTGAATTTGACAAAGTAGACAAAGACTTACAGATTCGATCTGTGGAAATGCTAAATAGTGAAAACTTGTATTACAATTTCGAGGATTGTATTGACGTTCAATTTACTTTTGATGTTAATGCGCTGAACAAGTCTAACTATTACAGCATTGTTAGTGTAATGGATTTAAAAGGAAACCTAATTTATCTCACAGCTGATAACGACATACAGGCCTCACAAATCAATACTTTGAGCCCTGGGCGATATAAATATAAACTGTCGCTTCCATCAAAATTGTTAAAACCAGGAAATTATATTTTAACCATTAGTTTAACTTCAAAAGGTACAGGGGCAATAGACCGAAAAGATAGTGTAATGCGCTTTGTGATTCAGGACAAAACATCATATCGTTCTTCCATTGACGGAGCTTATAGACCTGCTGCAATTGTTGCCCCAGTGGTTGATTGGATATTAGAGGCTAATGAAAAAACGGTGTTATGAAACTCTCTGAATTAGTTATAAATAGTAAGTAGAATGTCTTATGAAGATTCAAATATTTGCTTAATTCCTGCCAGAGGAGGATCGAAACGAGTTCCTAGGAAAAACTGGTTGCCGTTAAATGGTATTCCTCTGTTAGCTTATTCTATAAAAGCAGCCATCGGGGCTAATGTTTTTGATAGGGTAGTAGTGAGCACTGAGGATCTTGAAATTGCTAAAGTTGCCAAAGAATTCGGTGCAGAGGTAGATAACCGACCTCATGATTTAGCATCAGACTTCAAAACGAAGGATGATGTACTACTAGAGTTCATCTTGCGTAATAAATTAAATGACAATGATCAAGTAACGATCTTGTTGCCAACTTGTCCTTTCAGAACAACTTTCCATATTATTGAAGCTAATTCCAAGTTTAAATCAGGATTAGAATCATTTAAATCTTTAATAAGCGTTTGTGAGTTTAGTTTTCCGATTGATTTGGCTATGAGTATTGGAGAAAATGAACACTTATTGAAAGCTTATCCAGAGAAATATCAAAAAACGAGGAGTCAGGAGCATAAAAAATCGTTTCATCCGAATGGAGCTATTTACATAAGTACTGTAGGAAATTTTAAAGAAATTAAATCCTTTTTTGGAACGAAGATGCAAGCCTATTTGATGAACGAATGGGATTCATTTGACATTGATACTCCGGAACAATTTAGCATTGCCGAAGCAATGATGAATATTCAAAAAACTAAGATAATATGAGCACAATATACATTGGTGAAATTCCGGTAGGAGATGGATGTCCTACAGTTTTCGTAGCAGAGTTAGGTACATTCTATAATAAGGATGTGGCAAGAGCGAAAGAGTTTATTGATTTAGCCGTTGAAGGCGGTTGTGATATGTTGAAGACTGAAATTCTGCATAACTCTAATATCATCAATGAACGAGCGGGGCTTATGCATACGTTCGAACATGCCGGAGGTGAAGTAACTGAGAATTATCGGGAATTGATAGAGCGTAAAACAGTTTCTTTAGCTGATTATCAAATCATTTTTGACTATGCCAAAACTAAAAACCTTCCAATTATAGCTAGTGTATACGATTTTGAAGGTGTTGATTTTTTAGTCAAGAATAATGCAGGCGCCATAAAGCTCTGGAAAAACAATCACAATAATTTACCGCTTATCGAATACGCTGCGAAGACAGGATTGCCTATCATATTCGATATTGTAAACCTTTATGAAGAGGAGATTGGAGCAGCTGTTAAGTTTGCGTTAGATAAAGGAGCTTCTGGAATAGTATTAAATTATCACCCAGGACATAATCCAACTCCAGCAATAGGTCATGATTTACGTTTAATTGAAACTTACAAGCTAAAATTTGGTGTTCCAGCAGGACTTTCCTGTCATTATCGTGGAGATGAAATAATGTATGCGGCAATTGGCGCAGGTGTTAATTTAATTGAAAAAGGCGTACATATCAATCCAGACGAAGTGGATCAAAATGTAGTCTCAACTGCTGCTTTTAATGAATTGAAATCAATTACTGAGAAAGTTAGATTTTGTTCAGATGCCATGGGTAGCGGAAACATTCAAGTTAAAGAACCCAGGAAGAACACATTGGAATATGGAATTGTAGCTAAAAAGGAGTTAAAAACAGGAGATGTTCTTTCAATTGAAAATGTTCAGTTTTCATTCCCAGCTCTTGGAGTTACGGCTAAAGACTGGTCTAAAGTTGAAGGAAAGCACCTTAATTCAGATCGAAATCTAGGTGATGAAATTGACTTTATTCATGTGGATTAATGATTGGACAGGATCATAAGGAGGCGGTAGCCAAGTTTTTAAATGCAAAAAAGGCATTTGATTTTGAGGTAATTGCTTCTCAGATTGAGGTGATGGAACTCACTAATGGTCTAGAAGGGCGAATGTCCATTTCTTTTAATAATAAACAATATTATTGCCGACTGTCGAAACTCACGGGCGAGTCATCCATGACGGAAGAATTAAGTTCTTTCCTCCAAGCGTCTGGTAGCCCTGTTCTTGTGAATCAAAGGGTGGGTGGTAAGCTGATCCTTAATAGTGACGAATATGATGTGGAGGTAAGAACTCTTCAAAAAGGAATTCATTACCAAGGTCAGTCTAATCAGTTGTATTTGCTTGCAGAAGCGCTTTTTCAATTGCATGTGGAACTTAAAAAATTTCCATTATCCGATAAATTTATTAAATCGAGTAAGGCTTATAATGTTGAATTAGAAAAGGTTCAAGAACTGATAAAACAAAAAAGCCCCAAATTAAATAAAGTAGTTAATAACTGGTTGAATTCGAATGCTGATTTTGTCGAAAATAATCTGTTGACTTTAGAACTGAATTTCATAGAAGGGTTCTCGCCTCAATGTGTTCATGGTGATTTGCATCCTGGTAATGTCTTATTTAATTCTGAAGATGTCTGGTTTTTGGATTTCGAAGAAAGTTATAAAACGTTCGCATCTGTAAATTATGATATAGGGTATTTAATTATTCGGTATGCGCTCCCATCTGAAGATTCAGAAAAGGTTTATGACGATATTTATCAACGGCTGAGAGCTATGTATGGCAGTCAGTTGCTGTCTCGTGAGGATTTATTGAAGTATGGAACTAAAATCGTCCTAAGATTAATGTTAATGGCTATTTATAATGGGCTAACAGATAATAAATGGCTAGGAGAAAATGAACTGAACAAATTCAAAAATCAATTTGAACTGTTAAATGAATTGAGCGTACATTTAAATTTGAAATGAAGCTGAAAATATCCGGTATCAACCATTTTTATTTAAGGTTTGGTTTATTTGTCACTCCTTTTATAATTGTCTTAATTATTGTTGTAATTAACAATAGTGAACTAACGGCTGAAGCAAATTCAACAGAATCAAATTTGGTTATAACTCCGAAGAACAACAAGTTCGATTTTGTTTTTCTAGGGACATCACAAGTTCGCACTTTAACTCGAGAGAAAAATAATTTAATCACGGACTCTATCTTTGGGGCCAATAAGTATCTAAATCTTGCTCAGGGAAGCGGAGGAGGTGGTTTTCCAGCAGTTTATTCTTTAGAATATTTTTACAATAGAGGAAATATACAGTACTCCCCATCCTTAGGACAGGATAAAAGTAATTATTAGTTTATTAAGATGCCATTTTTTTAATTTCATATACCTGATCAGGTTGCACTTTTCCTATTTCAGTATGTCTTCTTTCTGTATT
>JBLIOB010000150.1:0-9659 GCA_047639575.1 Parvicellaceae bacterium | reverse complement strand
AATGCCCTTTGTTCCTTTGAGCTAGCATGTCCTTCTATAGATAACTTAAGCCTTGGATGTTTTTTAAGCGTATTAAGCAGAATCATTAGGTTTTGGTTTGTAACGCTATCTTCTGGAATTCCATAATCGTAGGGTCCAAAATAGATTACAGGTAAAGCAGAGAATATCATTTGATCAATAGCAGCAAGGTAGACTTTGAGCGTGTCGTGTGAATTGGCTTCCCCAGAAGTGTAAGAAATCGATTGATAATGATATCCATGAGCGAAAGCACCTATTCCAAAATTGGTGTGCATATTTAACTCTTCGGTCAAGTCGGAAATTGAATCTTTCTGATAAACCGTATCGTGAGATTCCGAGCTATAGTCATAAACTTCAATATTCGCAGTTAGCGCAAAGTTAGTAGCCGTGTCAAAAACAAGAACTGTAAGCTGACAAGTTGTGTCGCTCTGAGCTTTCAAGGAAAAAGCGATAAGTATCAGGAATAAAGAAAGGGTGAATCTCATATTTTTATGTAAAACAGGTTGGTGGTACGAGCAAGATATAGAAATGTTCCATAACGCTATTTTTTGTTTACATAATACTTCTGCAAAAACTGAACCGAAGTTTTAACACTTTCTCCAATAGGAATAAATTTAATCCCAATCGCATCGATAATTTTAGCGTTGGAAAAATGTCGGCTTCTTAAACTAGATCTAGCAGTTTCTTTGGTGACTTGTGGTGTGCTGCCTGAGAAAAAAGTTAAAAACCGCAATACTCTCCAGGCAATTTCTGCTTTCGTCTTCGTTACTTTCTTTGTAGGTTTTGGAATGTTAAAGGCGCTCGCAGACATGTCGAACAGGTCTTTCCAAACTACATCTTCTGCAGAAAGAATAAATCGTTCCGATTTTATTTCTGAGTTAACCAGTTGGATAATTGTTCTACTGACGTCTCTTACATCGACAAATCCAGTACATCCCTCAGTAAAATATTTTAGTCCATTAAAGGACGTTTTAAAGATAGCGGTGCTACTCTTGTTCCAATCTCCTGGTCCGGAGATCAAGCTAGGGTTTACCATTACAATATCTACTCCTTCTTCACTTATTCTCCAAACTTCGCGTTCTGCTCCTTGTTTACTAATTGCGTAATTAGAATTGTCCTTAGCTATTTCCCAATAATGTTTTTCGGTTAAAGGTTCGCCTTGTTTAGAAGGGCCTAGGGATGCTACGGAGCTAATATGTCCAATTTTCCTTATTCCATTCGCTTTACAGGCATTTACAACATTTGCAGTTCCGTCAATGTTGGCAATTATCATGGCCTCAGCTTGATTTTTTTGAAAAGAGATAATGGCTGCAGCGTGATAAACTATTTCGATGTCTTTAGTCACCTCCAACATATCGTCAATGTTAGTTACATCCGCGTTAACCCACTCAATTTTTGACAAAAGTGATTTGCCTTGTTCGCCAGAATAGAACTCAAAAAGAGATTCAATTAGATATAAATCAGAGGTTGCTCTTTTGCAAGCGCGGATAGCGCTTTCGGTTTGGGTCAATTCATATAGAATATGCGCCCCAACTAAACCAGTTGCTCCTGTTACGAGAATCATTAAAGCGAAGATAAGGGGAAAGGCTTTATGCAAAAGAAAAATCTAACCTAAATTAAATCGGCTTTTTCAATTACATTTTTGTTACCTTAAAAATTAATTCGAATTCACTATTTATGACAGATGAGGCAAAACTATTCGAAACCATGGGCGAGCTGCTATATGTGGTAGCAATGGCAGATGGTGTTGTGCAAAAAGAAGAGAAAGCTGAACTGAAGTATTTGCTTAAAGGACATAAATGGGCTTCTGGCATAAGTTGGTCTTTTCAATATGAATCTGCAAAACAGAATGATGTTAACCAAGTTTACCAAAAAGCGCTAAATTTTTGCCAAAAATATGGTCCTTCACCACACTATGTTGAATTCATTGCGGCTATGAAAATGATCGCTGATGCGTCAGACGGAATTGATAGACAAGAAGATGCTGCTATCAATTCATTTTCAACCGATTTAATCAGTAGATTTCAAGAGGATTTGGAACATTTGATCAAAAGAAATAAATAAGACCAAAAAAGATGAGAAATAAGATTACAATTTTTGCTTTAGCTATCGCCCTTATCGGCTTAGTTTCTTGTGAAAAAGAAGGCAGAGTATACAATGAGAATCAAGATCTATCACCATTAGTTGAATGGCTGCAGGTTGACTCTAGAGAATTTATAGTACCTATTGCTGCGGCAGGTGATGAATTTGATATGAGTATTTCATTTCGGTACATCTATGGATATCAACATAATGTAACTAAAGTGAAAATGACTGAAACTACTCCAGGAGGAGAAGTAAATTCGTATGAATTGGCTTTAACTTGTAGAGATGAATTAGGTGATTACATCGGTTTTGCTGGTGGAGATATCTGGGATAGTGAGCATTTGGTTTTTCCTAAAAAGAAATTCGAAGAAGCTGGAAACTATACTTATAAGCTAGAGCACGCGATGGAGCAAGAACCTTTACAGTATTGCTTGGAAATTGGTCTGATATTGGATGAGGTAAAGTAGGTTGAACTCCTCCCTTCAACAAAAACATTCTTGGTCTACTATAATATTCTGCACTTCCAGGCTTTTTGAGCGAGCGGCTTATTATGGTATTCGCGCAATCTTGGTTCTCTATTTACTTGAAAAACTAGGAGGTGAAAGCCAAGTAGAGGTGCTAGAAATTTATGCTAGATTTACTGGTGCTATAGTATTTTTAGCTGTGCTTGGCGGGTTGCTTGGCACGTTTGTATTAAAGAATAAGACTGCGGTTATAATAGGTGGTTTTCTTCAGGTTCTTGGAATCCTTCTAATGTGGGCTGTTTCTGAAACCAGTATTTATCTTCCTTTATCGATTATAGTTGTAGGCTGCTCATTATTTGAGCCAAATTTCATGTCGCTTTTTGGTAAAAGTTATTTGGAAAAACCCCGAATAATAGAATCTGGCTTTACATTTTTGTATTTGTCGGTGAATCTAGGGGCGCTTATTGGCGTTTTTTTTGTAGGCATTGTGGCAGAGAAATTAACGTATGAATTAGGTTTTACGTTGGCTGCTCTTTTCATGTTAATTGCTATTGTAATTGCATTCTTCTTTAAGGAAAAAGAGTCAGTCAAAAGGCGCTTTGAAACAGAGGCTGAAGTACTGGATTCAACTATATTAGACGATCAAATGGTTATTCCAAAATCCAAAAATAATAGATCTATTGGGGTTAGGATTTTAATATTGGCTGTCTGTATTATACTTGTAACAATGTTTTGGCATTGCTATGAGTACTTCTACACGTTAAAGTTTAATTATAAGAATTTATTGGGCGTTTTAGGGGAGATTGATGATCGTCTTTTTGCTCAAAATTTGGAATCAATTGTGTTGATAGTAATTGGACTTGGAGCCGGGGCCGTTTGGACTTTCGTGAGTTATAATAAGTTTATCAAATTAGGATTGGGCATACTAATGTTATCCGTTATGTTCGTTCTTCTAAATTTCATTCCGATAGAAGGGTCATTAACAAGTTGGACAATCATGTTTGCGATTGTTATAGCCATAGCAGAAATTCATGTTGCTCCCGTATTGGATGCCGCTATTACTGAAAACATAAGCCGTAAGTTCTTGCCTTTGGCATTTTCCATTTCTAAAATGAACTTTCGATTTTTAGTGATAGCATGGGGCTATCTATCAATTCCTTTCGAATCTATTATATATTTTGAACCACTTTTAATTTCTAATCTCTTTATGGGTATTCTGTTGGTTATTGGTGTTGGAGTATTGATATTTGGATTAGTTCGTGCCAAAAAGCGGCTTATTTCTTAGCATTAACTCTTTTCGGCCATTTCCACATATCATACTGAAGCCCCATAATTCTTGCGTAGTAAGCTCCGTTTTTAATTGCGGGACGCAACTCTTGCATTTTCTCAAGAGTATATCTAATTCCAGCCTTATTGATAAGGTAAATATTAAAGGAAGTTGGCTCCCGATCCTCCTTTTTTAGACTGCCAGAACTGGCTAAATGAATTTCTGGGCCAACATATATTTTATCATATTGGCTGAGTTGCTCCCATTCTCCAGATGAAAACCATAAAAATCCCTTAATTCGTTTCAATTTTTTCTGCTTCTGATCAATTTTAATGGCAGTCCAGGTTCCTGAAAGATATAAAGATGCGAATAGTAGTAATAAAGAAAAGAACCAACCACGTGGACCCATAAACACGACTCCAATCGCCAAAAGGCTTAAAGGAATTGAGAATAAAAGTGAGCGAGTATGGTAGAAGAGTTTCGTCATACGGAAATAGTATACGAAAAGAGTAGTAAAATAGTTCGACAATCCTTCTTGCAGTCCTGTTTTAATGCCTTTAAATTAGCTTAATGGACATGCTTTCGAGTGTATTTTTTTGAAATGTTATTCCAAAGGTCAATTTTTTTAGCTCTTACTTTATTTAGAGATTCATTTGTTTTATTGTTGGCTTCGATAGATACGTTATAATCGTTTACTGCTTGATTATATTGATCAACATCTTCTTGAGTTTTATCTTTGTCCTTTTTAGACGTAAATGAGGCATTTATTTTTTCGAAATTTTCTTTTTTCAAATATGAATCGATGAGAACAGGATTGTCCTTTGCTGCTTCAGATTTGTAAAATTCTAAAATAGAGACACCTGCTTCAATAAGCGATTTGTCTCCGCCATAAGGTTTAGATGTTTTAAGTTTTTCTAGTCCCTCTTCAGCGTATGAAAGTAAAGCTGAATTGTTTTGCTCCATTGAGCTCACATCACCTTGGTTCATTGCATCCAAAACATATATTTCTTGTTTGTAGCATTTGAAAAAGATTAAGTAGATTTCGTTATAATGACTGTAAACTAACCCAGCATTTTCAAGTTTTTTAGCTCGCTTAGTTTGATTGTCTAAAAGTGTAATCTCATTTGCTTCAGCAAACTTTGATTGTTCTTCAGAAAGCATTTTGCTTGCTTCATTAATTTTATCGCTTGCTTGCTCTTGAGCCATTAAGTAGGCCTCCATTAGATCATAAGACTGCTCTGCAATCTCTTCCATGTCCACTATTTTGGCATAATCTTGATTTAAAACGTCATAATTCAACGTTAAAAATTTAACTACAGCATCTCTATAGCTTCCATCACCATCCCACTCCGCCATTTTAGCCACTTTTTTTTGAGCAGATAAATTGCTTGATAATAAGCTCTTTCTTTTTGCATCAATTTTTTTAGCGCTTTTGTCATGGGCAACAGCACTAGTGTAACTCCATTGGTCTTTGCTAATTTGTTCGTAATGTGTACCTATAAAGTTCATATACTCTATTGCGGTTGAGAAAGATTGAGCAGAACTATTGGTTGAAAAAAGCATGGCGAAAGCCAACATCGATACTAGAGAGAGTGATTTAATCATTTTATATTATTTAAGGTCTAACAAATTAAGCATTATTCTAAAGGATTCAACAAGCTGAGGGTCTGTTGTTAAACTTTTAGCCAGTCGAACATTGTTTTCTCGTTTGTAATCATCCATTTTCAAAACTTCAACATCATATGAATGGTTAACAATTTTTATTGCAGATTTTCCATATTTTGAACATTGCCTAAATTTTTCATAGTTGAGGTCTTCTTCGTGCATAGTTTCGAAGAATCTTTTATTGTCGAGATAAATTGTTAACTCCTCGTCAATAATTGTTGAAATAGAATCATTTATTGAATTGATGCGCTGAAATAAAGTATCCTGTTTAATTCTTACTTCAGACATTTCTTGTAACTGCTCAATTGGAAGACTATCCCATTTTGTGTAGTACATTTTTTTTGTAATAATGTCTTTGGATAAAAAGTGTGCTTCTTCGGATTCTTTTTCAAAATAAGATTCCCACAGATCTGGCAGCTTAATGTCTGGCTTAACACCAATGCCTTGATGACTATCACCGTTTATTCGGTATAGTTTTTCTAAGGTGATCTTCACAAAGTCGGTGATGTCATCAGTATTGGTTTCAGCAAAGCTATTCCAATAGTTAGTGTCAAGTGGAGCAACGATTTGACCTGTTGCTTTCCCATAACTTTGGTTCCCAACAACTAACGCTCTGTTGTAATCTTGCATGCAGGCAGAGAACATTTCTGATGCAGATGCGGATGCACCATTTTGCAATACAATCATCGGTCCTGAATAAACTGATCCCCGATGAAAATCTTTCATGAGATATGGTTTTACCCGTTCAGAGCCTAAAACTCCTACTGGTCCAACGTCAATGAAAATACCACACAGCTCTGAAGCTTCGGCTAGAGATCCACCTCCATTAAATCGAAGATCGAATATCAGGCCTTGAATTTCTTCTTTTTTTAATTTGAGAATTTCTTTTGCCACATCGTTTGCGCATCCGTCATGTTCTGAAGATTCCCGATTGCTGTAAAAAGATGGGACGGATATGTATCCTATTTTTCGTTGCCCTTCGATTACAAAGGATGTGATAACATTGTCTTCGTTATTAACAATCTCTTTCTTCAAATGGACGGAGATTAATTGACCACTTGTTTTCTTTAATTTAATCGTTATTTCCTGGACATCGGCTTGCTGCAGAAAATTGAAAATTGCATCATCGTCAATACACCCCATTGCTAAAGGTTTACCATTTAGCGGTTTTATTTCTACCAAAACGTCTTCTGCGTGAATTTGATTTGATTCCCAAGCAGGACCACCAGGTAGTATGTCGTAGACCTCAAAGATTCCATTTTCATTTTGATAAAAATCTATTCCAAATGTTTTGTTTTCGGTCGCCAATTGGTCAAGGAATTCATCTTTTTTGCCAATACTATAATAAGAGGAATGAGGATCGTAACATTTTGCAAAAACGTCTAAATATTTCTCAGAAAGGCTTTCAGAGATGCTGCTTTTCGAGTGCAGAATCTCATCGAACTTACATATCCAGCGTTTTTTTATTATCTCTCTTGCTATTTTTTCAAATTGAATAACACTATCTCTATTGTTTAATGATTCAGAGTCATTTGTCTCGTAAATTAAATCTGCAATTGAGTATCGAAGCCATTTAGACCACCTTGCCCTGAGTGCTTTTGGATTTTCAGCATATTTGCTGGGAAGTTTTTTGTTAAATACGATTTTACTAGTGGCGTCATATGGAATCGTGTCTGATAGAATTTCAATAATGATCTTTCTCACTTTTTTTATGGCACGCCCATATACGAATGAAGCAGAATCAAGAAAATGGCAATTTCCAGAGATAATCTCTTCGTCCAATAAATCCCTATACTTAGATAATGAATCAACGTCTTGCTTTATAAAGTATAAATGAGAAGGATCTAATTGATTGAGAAATAAGTCATAAGCTCGATGAGATAATTCATTGTTGATTCCGATTGGGCTTGCATGTTTACCTTCAAAAGTAACTACTAAACTTGCAAGTTTATTACAAGCTGAATTCTGACCGAAAAGGGTTACACTAGTAATGCAAATAGAAAGTAGAATAATGAATTCTCTCATTGAAAATTGACGTCAATATTGTATTAAGATACTAGATACATGTGAGAAACTCTGAAAAACATTGCGGTGAAAGAAATTGAATTCTATTTTTGTGTTAAAGAATTTGATAATGGGGTTTATAGACGAGCTGAAATGGAGAGGGATGATTCACGACATCATGCCAGGAACTGAAGAGGAACTTAATAAAGGCGTAGCTTCAGGATATATCGGATTTGATCCTACGGCCGACTCATTGCACATTGGAAATTTAGTTCAAATCATGACGCTTGTCCATTTTCAAAGAGCGGGACATAGACCCTTTGCTTTAGTAGGAGGGGCTACTGGAATGGTTGGAGATCCTTCAGGAAAATCGCAAGAGCGAAACTTGTTGGATATGGAAACCCTTGAAAAGAATCAAGCAGGAGTAACAGCAGAATTAAAGAAATTTCTTGATTTCGATTGTGGAGAGCAATCAGCTATGGTTGTTAATAATTACGATTGGTTCAAAGACATGGGCTTCTTAGAATTTATCCGAGATGTAGGTAAACACGCATCAGTTAATGTAATGATGGCTAAAGATTCCGTGAAATCAAGATTGGCTACAGGTATGTCATTTACTGAATTCAGCTACCAGTTAGTTCAAGGATATGATTTCTATCATTTAAATAAAGAATTTAACTGTACTATTCAGTGTGGAGGTTCAGATCAATGGGGAAACATTGTTGCCGGAACAGAATTAATTAGAAGAATGGGTGGAACTCCCTCTTTCGCTGTCACTACACCGCTAATCAAAAAAGCAGACGGAACTAAGTTTGGTAAAACTGCAGGTGGAGCCATTTGGTTGAATAAAGAGAAAACTTCAGTTAGGGATTTCTATGACTACTGGCACAAAGCTTCAGATGATGATGCGGTTACTTATACTAGAATCTTCTCGTTAAAATCGAAAGAAGAAATTGAACTGCAAGAAGCTAAACATGCAGAAGACCCTGGTAAGCAATTACTTCAAAAAGAACTAGGTAAAGAACTAACGATTAGAGTACACTCTCAGGCTGACTATGATTCTTTAGGGCTCGAAAACAACATCATGTTCGACCGAGGTATTAGCAAAGAAGAATTAGCAGGAATGGGAATTGAAAAGTTTGAAGCTGCAATTGGTTCTTTCTCAAAAGTGAAAATCTCGGATGAAGATGGAATTGGATTACTGGACTTTCTAGCTGCTAAAACTGGAGTCTATACATCTAACGGGGAAGCAAGACGTGCGCTTCAAGGAAATGCGGTTGCTATCAATAAAGCAAAGATTCCTGCGGATTATGAGATTAACGCTGGTGATTGGCTTTATTCAAAATATATGATTGTTTCTAAAGGAAAGAAAAATCACTTCGTAATCGAGAAGGCTTAAGTTTTAAGTGGATCCGGAAATTTTATTCTCAAAACATTTTCCTTCCCTTAGGGAAGGATGGCCAAGACAAATGTTGAATTTGATATAAGTTTTAATGGCCAGGATGGGCCATTAGGTCTTAAAACGTTACTTCATAATCACTATTGGGTGAGATTGAAAATGCTCATCAGTCAGTATAATTAAACGATAATTTCCATTTGGAATCGCGCTAGTATTAATACTTGTCCCTCCATTTATTATAGAAATAACTTGGGTCTTAACTAATCTTCCATTTATATCAACGATATCAATCTGAACATCATTTAAATTGGCTTCACTACCAAGACTAATGTTTATTAAGTTTTGCGCTGGATTTGGGTAAGTTTTTATTTGCCATTTATTGTGTTCTTTAACAGCTGTAGAGCCACCCACATAGTAATCTCTGGAAGAATTACTTCCGTTAGCATCATAGACAGTTACGTAATATAACCCTTGATTTAACCCACTTATGTCTTCTGTAAACTCCCCTGAACTCCAGTTGTATGTTAGCGGAGTTATCGCTGCAGAGTCAATAACTAAATCAATACTCCCATCTCCACACGTTGGGCAGGAGGCATTCGTTGCCGCTCCATTAACCAGAAAGCAAGTAACGCAGTTCACAGCTTCGTATTGAATGTCTATTGTAGTTTCTCCAATTTTTACTCCAGCTCGCCATTCTGATACTTTGGCAGCGAATACATACTTTCCAATTAAATAAGGAGCAGAATTAAAAATTCCA
>JBLIOB010000149.1:0-9736 GCA_047639575.1 Parvicellaceae bacterium | reverse complement strand
AATAGGGTTAGTTTTCATGAAAATGGCTGGTTACGATCCGAACAAAGCTGTGACATTTTGGGAGAAAATGTCGTCAAACGGAGCTTCTCCTCCAGAATTGCTTAGTACTCACCCAAGCGATGCAAGAAGGATTAAGGACATTAAGGAGTTTATCCCTACTATCGATTCTTATATCAAATAAGGCCTGGTTTACTTAGGACTTTTCTCACTTACTTAATTAGTTAGGTATTCTTTATTCCTTCATGTTTGCATTGTAGTTAGTCAAGACAAATTATAAATGAATAAAATAATAAATACATCGTATTACTTTTTCTTTCCTGTGCTAGGGAGGGAAAAACGTGTAGTGTAAAATAAGTGTTACATCATGCTGAAAGCCTTCCTCAATCAATGGGGAAGGCTTTTAGTTTCCCGTTGATTTTGATTTTTCAGTTAAATCAAAAATTATGAAATCAATATTAGAAAAAAATAGACCGGTAATCATAGCTGGACCATGCAGTGCAGAATCCCAAGAACAACTAGTTGAAGTCGCAAAGGATTTATCAAATCAAGGAGTTGAGATACTGAGAGCGGGAATCTGGAAACCAAGAACTCGCCCTGGTTCATTCGAAGGGGTGGGTGCAATCGGACTGAAGTGGATGCAAGCAGCAAAACTGGAGACAGGAATGAAAATTGCGACAGAAGTAGCCAATGTTAAGCATGTATATGAGGCATTAAGGGCAGGAGTAGATATGGTCTGGATTGGAGCAAGAACAACTTCAAATCCTTTCGCAGTTCAAGAAATTGCGGATGCACTTGAAGGCGTCAATATCCCAGTTCTAGTTAAAAATCCAATTAATCCGGATGTCGATCTTTGGGTTGGAGCAATAGAAAGGTTGAAAAAAGCTGGACTCAAAGAGGTGGGTGCAATTCACAGAGGTGTTTCGTACTACGGAAAAGGATTGTACCGTAATAATCCCGAATGGCAAATGCCAATTGAATTAAAAAAGAGAATTCCCGGTATTTGGTTAATCAACGACCCCAGTCATATTGCTGGTAAAAGGTCATTACTATTAACGGTTGCTCAAAAAGCAATGGACCTAGATTTCGATGGCTTAATGATCGAAGTTCATCCTAAACCTCATATGGCGTTGTCTGATGCTGAGCAGCAAATTACCCCTGGAGAATTATTAGCATTAAGACAGAAGTTGGTTATTCGAAGTGAAACCCCTAAGAATCTCATAGTTGAAGATTTGGATTCGTTGAGAAGCAGTATTAGCCAATTGGACCATGATATTTTGGACTTGTTATCGATTAGAATGAAAGTAGCTAGAAACATTGGAGGATATAAAAAACAAAACAATATGACGGTCTTACAACAAACTAGATGGAATCATTTATTAGATGACATGGTCGAAAAAGGATCGGATAGAAATCTGTCAGGCAGCTTTATTGAAAAGGTATACAAATGTATTCATGAAGAGTCAATAAATCAGCAGATCCAGGTATTGAACAGCATTGAGAACAAAGATCAAGTTGGAGTCATTTAAAATATATAAGCCAAAAAAATATTTATTTGAAGGTCCAGTCGGAGCTCAATATAGTCCAACAAGTGTTGTGGCAATTATTAAGAAAGCATGCACGAGATCAAAATATTAAAGCGCGTTAACCCGAATATGCTGAGGCATAGTTTTGCAACACATTTATTAGAAGATGGGGCAGATTTACGATACATTGAATCGTTGCTTGGGCACAGCAGTAGTAAAATAACGGAAATATAGACACAGGTTACATTAAATCAGATTAAGAATATACAGAGTCCTTTAGATTCTTTAAATTTAGACATGATCCCATTAGGGAAATAAACGCTATAGTTCTTTTGTGACTGAAAAGAACTATAGCGTTTACATACTTGTTGTACTGAATTAAATGAGACAGGTACTTTTCATATTAGTGATCGTGAGCTTTCAAAGTCATTGTTTGAGTCAAGCTCCAAATGATTCTGTTTTTTCCAGAAACGACATGATTGGAACTTGGGCATTAAAATCAATTATTAAACCCGGTGCCAATACTCAAGAACTGATAATTTGTAAGGATACGATTGTACTTAACGAACAAGGTTCTTTTAAATGGAAATGTACAAGTATGCCCTCCGGTACTTGGGAAATTGCCGGTCCTTCCAGTTTTGTTGAAAAAATGCTCTATGGTGAACTTATATTAAAAATGAGTGGAAAAGAGGATGAAGAAGATATCAATATGTGGCTTAAGGTTTTAAGTCTGGATAAAAACAGTTTCACACTAGAAGGCAAGTTAGCAATACCCCATAGCGGACATAACAATCCAATACATAAAACGTACACAAGGGTTAAATAAACTCAGTACAACAAGAAATAAAGCTAATACCCTTCGTTACCTCAGGAGGTACTATCTTTATTCCAAACGTTAGGGTGCATGCAATAATTGCCCAAAATCTTCTTCAACTGAATCTTTTTACTTACTTTTGACGTTACTAACTTATAGCGGAAGTAATGATAAAGTCGTTCGGTAATAAAGAAACCGAAAAAGTATGGATAGGAAATAGGAGTAAAAAGCTCCCTTTTGAAGTCCAAAATATTGGCAGACGTAAATTGAGAATGATCAATAACGCTGTGGATATTAATGATCTTAGAATTCCTCCGGCTAATAAATTGGAAAAACTAAAAGGTAATCTAAAAGAATACCACAGTATTAGAATTAATAAACAGTGGAGAATAATTTTCATTTGGGAAAATGGAAACGCATTTGAAGTTGAAATATGTGATTACCATTAATAATTTGATAATATGGCAAAGCTTAATAACATACATCCAGGAGAAATTCTTTTAGAAGAGTTTTTAAAGCCAATGGAAATTTCTGCGTACAGACTTTCCAAAGATGTTTTTATTCCTCAAACTAGAATTAGTGAGATCATTAAAGGCAGAAGAAGGATTACCGCTGACACAGCACTTCGATTAAGTAAATATTTTGGGACTTCTGCCAAGTTTTGGCTGGGACTTCAAGATGATTTCGATATTGAAGAAGAGAGCAGCAACAAAGCTGAGGAGCTTGATAACATACTGGCAGCCTCAAATAACGCTGCCTAACAAGAAAAAAGCTAATACCCTTGTACCTGCGCTAAAGCTTCGGCAACACGCGGTCGTTACCTCAGGAGGTACTATCTTTATTCCAAACGTCAGACTGTGCATTAACCTATTTGAAAATTATTATATTCAGGTACCTCTCAATGAAAATTTTCAAATATGCGATTCTCAGAGATCAAAAATTAGTTATTACACAGACTCACGTTGGTAGTAATTAAAAACGGCAAGACAAAATAAATATTAATCAGAATTGTAGAATCGAATGAAAATCATATTACCCAAAGCCATATTTTTCACACTCTTAATCATATTATGTGCTTGCGGTCAAGAATCAAATGGCGATGAGTCGGGTATTATTCCAAATCACCAAGTTGATAAGCAGTTAGAAGAATCTACGCTAGTAACCTCACAAAAGTATTCAACTAACTATACTCCCGACAGTCTCATTAATTGGTTAAGAACCGAACCTGATCCAAATATTACAAACGCTCTTATTTGGGTATTAGGTGCTACAAAATCTGATAAAGCTCTTTGCGTTCTTGGGTGTTCAATTTTTGAAAATCAACACAGAACAGAATCTTGTGGGTTATATGACAAGCTTTCTAAGAATTTGAACAGAAGAGTCTCGGTTACTGGCAAAGTTTTGAACACGTATTATTATCATGTAATGGAGGGGGGAACCGATCAACTATTTGCAGACATGAGCAAATTATGGGAAAAAGATAAATTAAAATGTGCTTGTAACTGTGATTAGGTATTTGCTCATAATATTGATGATTAACCCTTTGGTTTCAAATGCTCAGGAAACCTGTAAGATGTGTCAAACAGTAAATCAAGGTGATTTCAAAAAAGTTGAAAAGCTTGTTTTAAAAGAAATTAAGAAAAATAAGAATGCTAATATGAACTTAGGTTATGCCTCTTATTCTTCTTCGCTAGATTCAATTGTTAATTGGCTAAATAGATTTGATTGTGTGAGAGAAGCAATATGGGATAAGTGCGCAATTAAAACCCTACAATATCCTGGGCAATCAATCATTGGTGTGAAATTTAACAAAGAAGGAAAAGTGATTGAAAAATGTTATACCATTCAGACAGGAAAAAAAAGATGGTTCAAAATTTTTGGCTGGAAAATTTTGAACCTTGGCGACAAGGACAAACTTATATATTTAAACTCAACTGATTGTGAAGGATTCGTTGATATCGAAAAGACAAAATGCCTAATTATTGAAAATTAAAACTACTGCCAACAATTAAAATGAACAATACTCTTAACATATTACTATTTACGCTATTACTCTCAGCATTTGATGGATATGGTCAGGGTAATACTCGAATTCACAACATTTCTATCGATAGCACTTTGCTAATTGAGGCAGACTTTGTAGCAGATGTATACATTAATTATGCCTATGGGGCTTATACGCAAGAAGGTGGATCAAATTGGACACCCTTTAAGTTTGAAACTGTCAACTTGATAAAAAAGATATCGTCCAAACGCGGACTTGATTCAATTTCTCGTTTTAGCCCACCAGCAATTTTTAATGCATTACATGGAGATGACTCACTTTATCGCATAACGTATTTCGACTCGCAATCACTAAAGAAAAAGCTGTTTGTACGGAAATGCTGTGACACACTCTTATTGGATCATTATTATAGAATCTATTTAAAGTTCGGACGTACACACACTCCAGGTGAATTTGTATTCTCGGGGAATAATAACTGGATTGAACCACAAAAATTGATTCTGTTGAAAGCGGTTCCAATGGCAACATCTTTTTTCGGACACATTAAGAAAGTAAAAGAAGAAAAAGCAGTTAAAAAAGATACCATTATTGACTTATTTCAATGGGTAAAGAGCGGTGTTAAAAAAGATTCTGCTAGTGCAATGTGTCAGATGTTAGTGATAAATGACACTCAGTCTATTAAAAATAAAATAGAACATTCTATTAATGAAATCAATATGATTGGCGGAACTGATCGACTCTTATTATTAACCAACTGGCTTCATGCTCAGCCATGCGTAGTTGCATTAAAGTCCGAAGTGATTTTAACATCATTTCCTGCACAGACCGGAATTACAATTCGTTCAAAAACTGATAATGGAAATTATATTTTCAGACTATCAATACGGTTGGGGAAAAGGGAAAAAATTGGAAAAAAGAAATTCACCGAGGATTATGATTATTTAAAGTTAGAAAGCATCATTGAAATAAAAAATGAAGAGTAAAACAGTTGCCAATAAATCCTAAACTGCATTAAAAAGCAGTTTAGCCAAACGTTAGCTAATTCTGAACCTATTCTGGTCAAGAAGGATTACAGGTGAACATCGTCTTGTTTATAGAGTTTCTGGTAAAAAAGGAATTGATCAAAAGTGCTCAATTATTCAATGCAGGTTTCATTACGATTCTAAATAGCAATTGCCAACTCAGGAGAAATAAAGCTAATACCCTTGCACCTACGCTAAAGCTTCGGCAACACTCGGTTGCTAACTCAGGAGGTACTATCTTTGTTCCAAACGAAGCCAATTTCAAAAATAAATTAATCTGATTATCAGCTAGTTAGCAATTCGGAAATAACAGATATTTTTCAAATAAAGGCCTGTTCTGCACAGGTGCGACAGAACCACGCGCTATGTGCATATTCTTTTTAAATTGATTTGATGAAGTATTATTTAGCTTTTATGTTTTTAGGGTTGCTTACCCTGGTTGGATGTTCTGAATCAAGTCAAAGTCAACTAGAAATAGAAAAAAATCTAGGGCATCTTGAAATAGATGGTCAGAATATTTGGGCAACGTATACACATGGAGAGACTCCAGCAACAGTTGATGTTGCTATGTTCACATTGACCAACCGATTTAAGAACCCGATCTATCCTAAGTTCATTAGTTTAGAAAAGATAATGGGTGATGTAGATTCTGCTGGTACTATTTCAATTACTAGCGCAGCTTCTATCGATTCTTTATATTGTAAAAAGTGCGATGTAAATAACATCCAATTAAAATCAAACTATAGACAAAATCTAGAGGTGTACTTTCAAACAGGTCTTTTTGAGGTTAGCTACAAACATAATTATCAAGCAATAAGATTGACGCTTGAGTTGAATGGAGATACACTTATTGGAGATGCCAAAGTTGATGTTGAACAAGAAGCGCCAACTCCAAAAGATTTATTAAGATTTATATGAAAAGAGGATTATTGATATTAAGTGTAATTATAGTCGGTTGCCAAAGTGAAGTTAAGCCACCCTCTGTAATTGATGAAGATGTTCATATTGTATCGGAAGGTATGGACAAAGTTGAGACTGATACACTAATTGAAAAGAACCATCCTGAATTTCTTGATTTTTCAAAACACCAAGTGTTTATTGATACCTCCAGGGATTCTCGTTTTTACGATGAAATAACAAATTGGACACCAAGTTTTTCAGACTCAGGAGGGGTAGATTCTTATTTGTCAGAAATAGGCGAGGAATTTGATCTGGCAACTCTGGATCTCAATGAGTTTCCAAGAGAATGGATTGCCGTGCATAGGCTAGGTGATGATTTTGTTGTACATAATCCATTAAACGGAATAGATTTAAGGATAAGGATGACCGATAGTTCTATAAACAATTATGCAATGGAATCTGATGCTCATGGGTTTCATAAAATCATATCTTTTTCGGAAGGTGAATTGATATTGGAGCTAAGAACAATTAAGAATTACAGTGAAAATCAAGTTTATTTCACACGATTCACTAGGACTAACATTCCACATACTTATAAAGTGCAGTTCTCTTCATCGTTGAAATTCAATGACACTGACGGAATCAGTTTATTTACACCTTTGAAAAAGATCAGGAATTTCGATTTGGTTGTAGATTCAAGTCCTCAGTTAATTGCGTCATTTGTCCGATTCGATAATATAATGCAATTAGATATCGACAAATTGGTTGGTGATCTTAAGGACAATTAAATTTATGAAAAGCAAGACTAATGTTGGGTCTAGGTTGTTATAGTTGAATCTCTGATGCTTTTAACTAGGACAAAATTATAATCCGCCTGAAAAATAGTTTCGACTCTGTTAGGTTTTGAATTTAAAATGAACTTACATTTGTACCAGTTATGAAAACAACAACTAACCATATTTTTAAGTTTACCATGTGCTATTGCATGTGGACTTAGGGCTAGTGTTTGAAAGTTAAATTAACTAAGACATTTTAAAAGCCCTTTCGAGAAATCGCAAGGGCTTTTTTTTTAAACAATTAATAAGAAAGATGAACTCAAATCAATCACATAATAGATTATTTAATAGTGCTAACACCATCATGTGTTGTAGCAATATGTATCTATTTACGTGGATGAAAAAAGAGGAGGGTGTTTTCTGAAATTCGCAACGATACTAAAGAATTTAAAAGCCCCTCCGATAACCGGAGGGGCTTTTTTTTTGAAATTAAGCCAAGCAAACAACTAACACAAACAAAAATTAATAGTCATGATAGGTAAAAAACTCTTAGCGCTTCTAGTAGATCTGACCGTGTCGGAACGCAGAGTGCTGCTAAACGACTCAAAGAAATCTCAGGATAAAAGACATGAAGCTTTCATTGTATTGTTAACGTCAAAAACAAACGAGAAAGAAAAGTTTATTTCAGTATTGAATAAGATTGGAGTGGATTTAACAGATCCAGCACTTCCAGAAAGTGAACAAAATTTGAAGAAAAGACGCTTTGTTGATTTTGCGATTAAACAAGTCGAGGAAATGAAAATATCGTCTTACTTGAAAAATGATTTAAAACTCAGAAACTTGGTTCTTTCGAACGTATACGATAGAAAAGGAACAAGAGGAGTAATGGAAGGTTATCTTTCTCAGCTAGGAGAAATTTCAACACAACAAAAAGATCTGGACCTAAAGAACTATTTTTTATCCAAAAGCATAGAACTAACTCCCCAAAGTCAAACAGTTAAAAGTGTAGACTCCTGGAGAAGGTTACTTTCAGAACGGCTTGAATTGATTGAAAGTCGATATAAAGCAGATAAGGCAGATTTATTCGATTTGGTTTCTATCAGTTACCTGGATAACGGTACTGATTTTCAGGAATTAGTAGAAGCATATGAACTTAGTGGAGATGCTGGTAATCTTGGAAAAGAATTGGAAGCTTTAAACGAAGTCTCTTATAAAATTGCAGATGCTCGTATTAATTTCACAGATACAGATCGTTCGGTTGGGAGCTTAGAAGAAGCAGACGAATTAGTAGAAGCAATCGAAGGGAATGACCGTAAAAAGTTAGAGTTGAAACGTAAAATCACGTACGTTAAATTCCTTTCAGCTTTTCACCATGGTGCTGATACTGAAGCCTTGATTCAGTTAATAGATAAAGTTTTAGCCCTAGACAGAACTCTAGATAAAGAAGACTTAAAGGTGCTGCTGTACAGATCGGCATTGTCTGCTATCGATGGAGAAGAACATGAAACATTGGAGGAATTGAAAGGTAAAGTCAACGATGATTCTCAATACATGGTGGATTTCGTTGAAGCGCTTCACTTATTAGCTGTCGGGGAAGATAAAGCGGCTAAAAGACTTTTTCAAGAGGTCTCATACGCAGGTAATCCTTATGTAGCTTCTTGGGCGCGGGTTGCAGATGTTGTGGTAAACGCTAAACAGGGAAATGATGACTTGGTCCGAAGTCTACTTCAACGTGCAAATCGACAATTAGAGAACCATTCAAGCCGTGTTTATTCTTTGAATAGTTCAGCAATAGTTTTAGATGCCATTGCTTCTAAATTTGGTTTTTCCATTCCATCAAAACGAAAAGGAGATTCTACCGTAGTAGCTGAAACAACAATCTTTCACCAAGCGATTTATGCATCTTTAGAGCGCGTAGCTTACAAGAATAAATTAGCTAGTTAATGCGATTAATAAATGAAAATATGTGCTGCAGATGCTGTCAATCAATAAGATTGAAGAGGAATGGTTATGCCTAGTTATTTATAGACTAAGGTGAAAGGCTCCTCATAACAGAGGGGCCTTTTTTTATGCTTAAAAATTAAAGAATGCAAAGTTTTAGAACAGAAATAGAACACCCGTTGGTCCAAAAAGACCTGCTTGAATTAGAACGCAAAATTCATGAATTCAAAGAAGGGAAAATTGATAACGAACGCTTCAGAACATTAAGATTGGCTAGAGGTATATACGGTCAACGGCAATTCGGTGTTCAGATGATCAGAATTAAAATTCCGTATGGGAGATTAACTGGGGAGCAACTGATTCGAATCGCGAAAGTGTCTGATGAATATTCTCGGGGTAGGCTTCACATTACAACAAGGCAAGACATTCAGATTCATCACGTTAGTTTAGATCGAACGCCTGAATTGTGGGCGGAACTGGAACAAGATGATATTACTATCCGAGAAGCATGTGGCAATACGGTTCGGAATATCACTGCTTCTGAATTAGCTGGAATTGATCCGAATGAATTGTTCGATGTTAGACCTTATGCGGATGCTTTGTTTAAATACTTTCTTAGAAATCCAATTGGACAAGAGTTAGGCAGGAAATTAAAATTCTCTTTTTCTTCAGGTGATGATGATACCGCGTTAAGCTATATGCATGACTTAGGCTTCATCCCAAGAATTAAGGATGAAGTAAGGGGTTTTAAAATA
>JBLIOB010000148.1:0-9794 GCA_047639575.1 Parvicellaceae bacterium | reverse complement strand
CGTTCGTTACCAGCCTTTGAGGATGACCATAAATGCCTTTCCATGTCATCTTATGTCCTAGACATGAAGCCACTGCATCACATTCATCGACATGAACGGCAAGTGCCTCATCACTAAGATCCAGGATACTGGCAAAAATCACTTCCAGACGATCCCTACCCTTCAGAAAATCTGGCAAGGTTGCAGAATTACGAACTATGGCCTTCACATTATGTCCTCGTTGCAGAAGTTGATCTATTAACAGCCGCCCCGTAGCACCGCTCGCACCGACTACCAGTATTGTCAAATTCTTTCTTTTGTTTTTCATATTACAAATAAAAGAGGATTGGATTTGACAGTCGTTCGGATTTATGAATTGGAACCAATTAGTAAAGATGAAATAATAACTTGCCACTTATGGAGGTCTCTTTATTCCTCCGACTTCGTTAAAAATACCTGCCTTTGCCGTCAGGCATTCTCCCCATAGTTCCGCCTATCCCTGCGTTTTTGCTTTGTCATAGAAAAAGATAGATTCCCATAAAAATAACAACCCATTTCTTTTCCATTCCTTAATCGTAAATTTATCTTTTATATCCCGATTTAGGCGCACGAATTAGTGCTGGTAAGGTAACGAAGAAAAAGCAGATGAAAGAAGAGAAAACCCGCCGCCTTACTGTAATAATGTTCACCGACATTGTTGGGTATACGCTCTTAATGCAGCAAGATGAACAAGCTGCCGTTAGAGCCAGAACACTCCATCGACAAGTTTTCAATGAGCAACATAAACAACACAATGGAGAGATTTTGCAATACTTTGGAGATGGCACACTCAGTGTTTTTCAAAGCGTAGTTGAAGCCGTCGAATGTGCCATCAATATTCAGCAAGAATTTGGCGAGGGAGAATCAGTTCCAATTAGAATCGGCTTGCATCTTGGAGATATTGTTTTTGATGGTACAGAAGTATACGGTGATGGTGTGAACATCGCGTCAAGAATCGAAAGTATGGGCATCGCAGGAGGAATCCTGCTCTCTAACGCGGTCAATGATGAGCTAAAGAATCAGAAGCAAATCTCAACTAAAACATTAGGACATTTTGAATTAAAAAACATTACACATCCTGTTGAAATTTTTTCAGTGACCAATGATGGAATAAAAATTCCGATTCGATCAGAACTCAAAGGGAAATACAAAAAAGCGGGTAAATCAATTGCGGTACTTCCTTTTATCAGTATGAGCCCAAATAAAGATGACGCGTACTTCAGTGATGGTATGACTGAAGAAATCATCAATGCCCTGGCGAAAATTAAAGAATTAAAAGTTACGTCCCGAACCTCTTCATTTTATTTTAAGGATAAGAACATCCCTATTCCACAGATTGGTCAAGAGCTAAATGTTTCAACAATATTAGAAGGTAGTATTCGACTATCTGAAAATAAAGTTAGGATAACGGCTCAGCTTATTGATGTTAGGGATGATTTCCACTTTTGGTCAGAAACCTTTGATCGATCTATGGATGATATCTTTGCCGTTCAAGATGAAGTCAGTCTTCTTATTGCCGATAAACTGCGAGAACATATTGGTCATTTTGAAATAGGAGACCACTTAGTCGATGCTCCAGATGTACCAGTTGAAGTTTATAAAAGATATCTAAAAGGCAGATATCATATATATAAAATGGATAAGCCTAATTTAGAAAAAGGAATTTCGATTCTAGAAGAAATCATTATGGAGCAACCTAATTTTGCTTTAACCTATCTAATGATACATCAGGGCCATACGCTACTTGGAGCATTTGGGTTAGTACCCGCCCATGAAGCTTTTGCTACAGCACAACCCTTTCAGGATAAAGCCATTCAATTGAATCCAAACTTGCCAGAATGTCAACTTAATCTTTCTCATATTTGCTTTTTGCAAAAGTGGGACTTAAACGGTACTTATCTACACTTGAATAAGTCCTTTGAAATCCGTCCGACAGTTGATTACTATCATACCATGGCCTTAGCACTGATCGCGGAAGGGAAGTTCACAGCAGCCACAAATCATGCAGATACAGCCCTTCAACTTGATCCTATTTCTTCGGTAACATACAACTTGAAAGGATTTATTTATTACGAAGAGGAGAAATGTGAAAAAGCGATTGAATGGTTCAATAAGAGTCTCAACTTAAATCCTGGATTCATGCTATCCACCCAATATCTAGGACAAACATTATTGTTAATGGGACGTACCAAAGAAGGCTTAGCATTCTTTCAAAACCTTCCAGCGGATGAATCGGGCGACTTAGTAAAACTTGGAGGTACTACTTTATCTTTCGCAGCCTTGGGTGATAGTGTTCGGACTAAAGCGGGAATCACAAAATTGGAAGCCCATCTGGAAACAGACCAGGCTGAAAGAGCATTAAATTTTCTAATATTAACTCAAACGATACAGGGCAATCAGTATACGGCTATCCAATTAATTGAGCAAGGGCTTGCCAATCGCTTACCAATGATGGTATATCTATCCATTGAGCCATTCCTCAAACCACTTCGTTCGCTTCCTCGTTTTCAAAAATTGATGCGACAAGTTCTGGGCGAAAAAACAACATTCGGCTTAGCTAAAAGAAAATATAAACAATCATTACTCGATAAGGATCTTTTAGAAATATATCAACAAAAATTAGCCATTTTGATGTCCGAAAAGAAACCATATCTCGATCCAAACTTAACGCTTCGCAGTTTGGCTAATACTTTAGAGGTCCCTTCCAATCAACTATCCCAAGTGCTTAATGAAGGTTTTGATAAAAACTTCTCAGAATACGTCAATTCTCACCGTCTGGAAGCCTTCAAAGCCAAAGCCGCTGATCCAGAGCAGCAGCACTTGACTATTCTCTCCCTTGCCTACGAGAGTGGATTTAATTCCAAAACGGTCTTTAATACTTTCTTTAAAAAAATAGAAGGGAAAACGCCGAAGGCGTATTGGAAAGAAGTGATTAGATATCCTTCACAGGACAGAAACTGAGCTTTCCAAAACAAATTATCAACAACTACAAGATCATAAAATGTACCAACTACTAAGTAAACAAGCTCCAATTTCGAAATCCGTACGATTACTTGTACCTCTTTCTTTACCTTTGAGGTATGAAAAAATCAGTAAAGGCCATTCTACAATTTATCAGCCACAATCTGAAAACAACTTCAATTGTATTAGTAGAAGCATTCAATTAGGTCTTTAAAATAATTAGGATAAATGATAAATAAAACAAGTACAAATAAGACATTATGCTTTGAGTTAAATAACTAAAAACATTAATCCTATATAAAGAAGCGGCTGAATAGTTCCAAAATTCAATAAGGCAATAACTTCATAAAATTATCATAATGGCATCACTTTTCAAATCTGAATTAGGCAGGAAAGAAATCTTAAGTCTCTATAACGAAAAATTAGAAGAGCTCAATATTGAATATCAATATATAAAAGCTGACACCAGTTATGGAGAAACCAATGTTATAGCAACTGGCGCACTTTCAAACCCACCAATTCTGCTTATACACGGTTCGAATGGCTGCGCACCAATCGCACTTGAAACGTATGCTGGGCTAAATACAAAATTCAGAGTATATGCAGTTGATGTTCTTGCTCAACCTAATAAAAGTGCCGAAACAAGACCAAGTATGAAAGACAACTCATATGGAAAATGGATGTATGAAATAATTTCTTCTTTAAATATTGAAGATGTTACGTTGGCAGGCTTTTCGTTTGGAGGATTGGTCATATTGAAAACCCTAGAATACAATGAAAGCAAAATCAAAGAAGTATTTCTAACTGCACCCGCTTATATAGTAAATGGGAACCCGATAAAAACTTTATTCAATATATTCATTCCTATGAAAAGGTTTATGAAAACGAGAAAAATTAAATATGTTGAAAAATTCTTAGCCGAAGTTTTTACTGAACGTGACGAATTTGCTATCAAATATTTATCAAAAGTGTTCTTACAGTTCAAAATGGACTTTACACCTGTTCCAACTATAACCAAGCAAAAAGCAAAAGAAATAAGAACTCCAATAACATTGTTCGCTGCAAAAAATGACATCATATTCCCTGGATCAAAAATGCTTAAGAGAGCTTCAAAAATATTCCCTTCTCTGAAAGAAAGCCAACTTTTGGAATATTCTAAACACGTTCAAAATAAAGAGCAAAATGAATTCATTGTAAACACAATATTGAAACAATAATGTTCTACAACAAAATATTAAGAAAAATAATATAATATGGAAAAAGAGAATAAATTAACTCTGGGTATAACATAAGGCGTAGGAATTGGAACGGCAATTGGAATCGCAACAGACAATCTGGGATTATGGATTGCTCTTGGAGTAGCAATAGGTTCTGGAGTTGGTACTTCCTTTATGTCACAAGAAAGTAAAAAAGACAAAGGAGATGAACCCTATAAAAGTAGCTGATAATGCATATAATATCAAATCGTGACGTATACTAACCGATAGCTTTTATTAATATAGAGAGTTGGAAAATGAAAGAAGTACTACAATTATCAATAAATCAAAACAAAGAAGAAAAAAAGAAGTATCGTTGGAATGTAGCGATAAGCCTCTTCTGCCTATACGTTTTTTGCTCAATTGCTAATGTCCCATTTATCAGAGAGATAAGGAGGTTAAGATTAGAACCAGGCGAGATATTGCCTGACGCCTTTACTGCTTATATATTTACGTTTGGTATCAACGTAATAATGGCAGCTACAATAATTTATATAGGGTTATGGGTATCAGAAAAATCAAATTTAGGGGCTCCAATAATTGCACGCCATTTTTCTAAAAAAACCATTAGTGAATTGATAAGTTGGAAGTCCATTTTATCAGGAATTATGTTAGCTATTTTAGTAGCAATTATTTTATTAGGTTTATTTGAATTACAGAAATCCCTGTACCCTGTAGCATCTTTGCAAGAACGTCCTTCAAAACTATATTATATTCTTGTTTCTTTTGTGATGGGAGTCAACGAAGAGATTGTGTACCGTCTATGATTGATGTCATTAATTGTTGTAGCAATACAATCCCTCAATAAAGTAGCTACCCCAAGCAATAAAATGGTCTGGACAGGGATTATTATTTCATCTCTGATTTTTGGAATGATCCACTTCCCTATAACAAGTAATTTTTATGAACTTACCCCTTTTACTATTGGCGTTACAATGATTGGAAATTTAATGACTGACACAACTTTCGGTTGGATATTTTGGAAGCGAGGGTTGTTAGTTGCTATTGTATCACATATAGCTTTTGATATAACCTTTCATGTTATTGGATCGCCTTTCGGATAGGACTAAAAATAAACAAGTACAAACAACTCCAAAACGAACATGTCATTCATGCCGGATGACACCCTGTTTACAAAATAATTAGTAGTCATTGAGGAAAACAAACGAATTAGAATCATTTTAAAATAAAGTCATGTCGGCAAAATACCTTTGGGAATCCGGATCTTTAATTCTTGTTACTCTTGGAACATTAAATTTCTTGTACACTTTTTTTTCTGACAAATTTACCTCAAGAAATATAAATGTAATTGATGAAATAAAGTCATCGCACATGAAACTAACCAAAGAAACTACAATGTGGAAAGCATGGATAGGCTTTAATGCTAGTCATAGTAGTGGTGCTATGCCGTCAGGGCAAAAATCATGGCTTATTAAATGCCGATTGTCGAAGGTTGTTGAGAGCTGATCCGTAGGCCATATTTTTACCTATCATATTTTATTTTGTGAGATTCCTTTTGGTATATCACTGGCATCTGCTGTTTCCACTGGTTCCAAATCACATCATCAGTCATTAAATCGGCCATAAAGTGGCCCACATTAATTCTACTGATTTTACCAGCATCAAAGATCGCACTTCGAATAGGTGAAGGATGTATTTCGTATTCGGTCACTTCATCCTCATCTATCAAACCATCTGGGCGAACTGCAGCCCATTGGATTGATTTGTCGTTTTGTCCAATTGTTACTCGCAAATACTCTGCAGCCTGCTCATTGTCAACATGAGGCGGTAAGAGTAATCGAAGCAGTGCAATAATGCACTTTTGACCGAAGGAGATGGCTTCATCAAGATCACGATTTCTGTTACCAGAAGTATTCATGAGTACAAATCGTACGGCTTTTTCAGGCTGGTTCGTTTTTATCGCACTACACAATCTCCTGGTAGCTTCAGTAACCAGCCTCCGGGGTTGGCCATAAATACCTTTCCAGGTCAAGTTATGTCCCAGGCATGAAGCGACAGCATCACAATCATTGACATGAGTCGCAAGCACTTCATCACTAAGATCCAGGATACTGGCTAAAATCACTTGCAGCCGATCCCTATCCAGCAGAAAATCTGGCATGCTCGCGGATGTACGGACTATGGCCTTTACATTATGTCCTCGTTGTAGAAGCTGATCTACTAATAGCCGTCCTGTAGCCCCACTAGCGCCAACTACCAGTATTGTTAAATTCTTTCTTTTGTTCTTCATATTACAAATAAAAGAGGATTTGCCTTCTCTGTCGTTCGGATTTATGAATTGGAACCTATTAGTCGTAAATTGGTCTCTCATATCCCGATTTGGGCGCGTGAATTAGTGCCGGTAAGGTCACGAAGAGAAAGCAGATGAAAGAAGAGAAAACCCGCCGCCTTGCTGCGATTATGTTCACTGACATTGTTGGGTATACCCTCTTAATGCAGCAAGATGAACAAGCTGCGGTTAAGGCCAGAACAGTTCATCGACAAGTTTTCAATGAGCAGCATAAACAACACCACGGAGAGATTTTGCAATACTTTGGAGATGGCACACTTAGTGTTTTTCAAAGTGTAGTTGAAGCCGTTGAATGTGCCATTAATATTCAACAAAAATTTCATGAAGGAGAATCAGTTCCGATACGGATCGGGTTGCATCTTGGAGATATTGTTTTTGATGGAGTAGAAGTCTATGGAGATGGCGTGAACCTCGCGTCCAGAATCGAAAGTATGGGCATTGCAGGGGGGATTCTTCTCTCCAGCGCTGTCAATGATGAGCTTAAGAATCAGGAGCAAATCTCAACTATATCTTTAGGACATTTTGAACTAAAAAACATCACGCATCCTGTTGAAATTTTTTCAGTGATCAATGATGGAATAAAGATTCCGATTCGATCAGAACTCAAAGGGAAGTATAAAGAAGAGGGAAAATCTATTGCGGTACTTCCTTTTGTAAGTATGAGCCCTAATAAGGACGACGAGTACTTTAGTGATGGCATGACTGAAGAAATTATCAATGCTCTGGCGAAAATTAAAGAATTAAAAGTTACGTCCAGAACCTCTTCTTTCTATTTTAAGAATAAGAACATCCCAGTTCCCCAGATTGGTCAAGAGTTGAATGTTTCAACCATATTAGAAGGTAGTATCCGGCTATCAGGAAATAAAGTGAGGATAACAGCACAGTTGATTGATGTCGTTAGTGATTTTCATTTTTGGTCCGAGACTTTTGATCGATCAATGGATGACATCTTTGCTGTCCAGGATGAAATCAGCCTGCTTATTGCCGATAGGCTCCGTGAGCATTTAGGGCATTTTGACATTGCGGATCACCTTGTTGACGCTCCTGATATACCTGTTGAAGTTTATAAAAGATATCTAAAGGGCAGATATCACTTGATGAAATTGAGTCTGTCTGGGGTTGAAAAAGGCATTTCGATTTTGCAGGATGTTATTGCGGAACAACCAAATTTCGCGCTGGCTTTTTTAGACATTAATATGGGATATGCCGTGCTCGGGACAATGGGACAAATGCCCGCTGTTGAGGCCTTCATGAAAGGAAAGCCATTTCTTGACAAAGCAATTGAATTGGATGAGAACCTGCCTCAATCCCAGCTTAATCTTGCCTGGATCGCTTGCTGGCAGAACTGGGATTTAGTGGGTACTTATGAGCATTTGAGCAAAGCACTACAGATAAGTCCTGCTGATGACATCTACCTAACTTTTGCCAATACGCTGGTGATAGAAGGGAAGTTCAAAGCCGCTCATAATTATATTGAAAAAGCATTGGAACTTGATCCTTTTTCTGCAATCAACCATCACTTTAAGGGATTTATATATTATTTGCAGGAAGACTACGAGCAAGCGATTCTCTGCCTTAAGAAGAGTCTCAGTCTAAAACCTGACCTGCCCTTTCCATCTTTATACATTGGTGAATCCTTATTGCTAATGGGGGAAATAACAGAGGGCCTCACTTTCTTTCAAAATCTACCCGACGATCAGCTTGGAGGCCTCACGAAATTGGGAGGAACGACCTTAGCCTATGCTTTTAAGGAAGACATTGACAAGGTATCAGATGGTATAACGAAACTCGAGACAGCCCTAGAAACTGATTCAATGGGGAGTGCAATGAATTTTTTGATCCTCATTCAAACAACGATGGGCAAGCATGATAAGGCTCTAAAGTTGATCGAGAGTGGTATAGCGTATCGATTGCCTTTGATGATACTGCTTAACACAGAACCAGTCCTTAAACCACTACGTTCTAATCCACAATTTCAAGAGCTGATGAGAGGGGTCCTGGGGGAAAAAACCAGTTTCAAGGGGACTAAAAGGAAATACAAAAAATCACTGCTTAATGAACCGCTATTAAAACAATACAGGACTCAATTGGAGCAGCTGATGTCCAGCAATGAACCGCATCTCGATCCAAGTCTGACACTTAGAGGATTAGCTCAAATGTTGGAAATACCCCCTAATCATTTGTCACAATTACTCAATGAAGAATTTAGCAAAAACTTTGCAGAATTCGTCAACACTTATCGCATCAATTTTTTTAAATCAAAAGCAGCCGACCCATCACAACAGCATATGACTATTCTGGCCCTTGCTTATGAAAGTGGCTTTAATTCCAAAACTGTATTTAATACTTTTTTTAAAAAAATGGAAGGAAGTACACCTAAGGAATATTGGCAGAAAGTGTTGGAATAAAGGGATCCAGGTGCCTAGTGTCAGCTCTCTTCATTGACGGCTTCAGCACCATATCTTTTTGCCGCCATGGAAGCAGAACCCACTATTACCCTCTGTTGAGAAATTCAAGTAAGCCATTATTTAGCAAAAACAAGGCCTTCATTATTTTATGGATTTAACGCTCCCCTTCAAAATAAAAATCAGATATAGCATGAATAGAATCTCACATAAGGAAGAATTGATATTACTTCGTTGTGTGAGCTACTATTGTGGTCGAGAACAAATTTATAATTCAATAAATCTCTAACTTCTATGATAAATACGCCACTTCAATCAAATTATAATAATGCAGTAAAATATTTATCTATTGTTTTACTATTTCTTTCTTTTTCCTGTAATCAAATAGAAACTACTAAAACAAGTAAAAAGGCCCAATTCATTACCGCATTGAATAGCCAAGAAATTCCAACAGGAGACAAAACCTACGCCATTGTGGGCGTTTCGCTTATTGATGGAATTTCTGATACTCCTTTTAGAAATGCGTCGGTAATAGTGCATAATGGAATAATTTCTGAAGTTGAAACAAAAGATTCCTTTCAAATCCCTGAAGGTGCTCAAATAATAGATGGTGAAGGGTTGACCCTATTGCCGGGTTTAATTGATGCTCATTATCATAATTCCAAGGGGTATCCTGCCATCTATTTAAAAAAAGGCATTACCTCTTTAAGAGATCCTGGGATTTGGATAGAAGATTACGACCTAGAGCGACAATCAGGAAAGCCGCTACCCAGACTATTTTTAACAGGTCCTCATTTAGATATGCCTCCTCCTACTTATCCTAATGACGCTTATGTGGTTAGG
>JBLIOB010000147.1:0-9805 GCA_047639575.1 Parvicellaceae bacterium | reverse complement strand
CTTTACGGACTGTGATGAAGATCGTGAAATTATCCAGGGGATTATTGACAACTGCAATGCCTTTTATAACAAACTGTCGGACCCTTCGATAAAAGTCGCCTCTAACCCCCCGACTATACATGATAGCAGAGTCCGGTTTCGTTTAGATGACGTTCAATTTCACGTAGATTCAGCAGGATGGGATCGAAACAGAGTGACTATCGTTATCGGCCACAGTTGGCCTATGAAAGTAGATTCGGTAGACTTAAGCACGAATAAATTCATTTTCAATAATTTAAATGCATTTCGTGGGTTTTACCGATCTGACTCATTGGTAGTCTCGACCGAAAACGGACCGATTACGTTGCATAAAAAGTCCGTTAACAAAGTAGGGAAAACCACCGTTTTAGTGCTTAAAGAGAATCTAAAAAGTTTACAATCGGATAGCATATTTAATGCGACTTACTTTAAAAAGATCGATTTAAACTGTAGTCCGGATAACTGGAAAAACCTTACCAATTCGGATCCATATCATCTTCACCTTTTCCTGACTGGGGGAAGTGCAAAGCAGATTCAATTTGGGTGTGCGCCTTCGCCTAACTACATGAACGTTTCTAATTTCGTAAAAGGAGGAGGATGGGCCGGAACCAAACTAACAGCGCATGAAATTGGTCACACCTTAGGGTTAAGCCATACGAACTATCCTCAATTTAGCGATCTTCCAAAAAAAGATAAGTTCTGCTCAGGCTGCAAGTGCAATTCGACCACGATATCAAATAACATTATGGGCTACAATGGATGCAGACACTACCTTTCTCCATTGCAAATCGGCCATATTTATAGGAATTACACCTCATTAGAGAAAAGAATCATGATAACAACAGCTTGTAACTATGATCCTGAACTTACAATTACGGTAAGAGGGAAAGAGGTTTGGGATCGTAGTAGGGCGTTACAAGGAGATATAGTAGTGAAGAAAAAAGCGACACTGGAAATTAATCGCAATCAGTTTTTAGCTGCTGGAGCAACTATATTCATTGAAAAAAAGGCCAAGGTAATCTTGAATAATGCCTTTATTTCTAATGGCTGTCAAAATGAATGGAATGGTATCGTATTTTGCAAAAAATACAAAGGTAAGAACACTGTTTCTGCTCGAAAGAAAAGAGGATCGATTCAACTTAACGGAACAAGTAAACTGATTAAGGTGAAGAAAACTGGCTAGATTCTTGCAGTACAGGTGACCATTGAAACCTAATTTTATCTACCTTATTACCATCAAATTATGAGACACGCCATCCTCATTCTAGTTCTTCTTGTTTGCTTTATACCAAAAGCTAAATCTCAAGGTGGATGGGAACTTTTCGAACTTGCTACTCGTTATCTATTGTCTTGGGAGGAATTAACCATTCAAGCTGAAGTAAAGCCTTCCGTTACCAATAGTTTTTACTCTTTTGGCGCAAGAGGCGGTCATACAAATCCAGACGGATCATTTACAGGAGGAATGTCTTTTTACTATTCCCAAGACAAGCACCATGGAATTATTCCAGAAGGAGGGAAATTCACGAATTATCACATTGGCGCCTATTTTGAAAAGAAGTTTAGAATTACCCGTAATCAACGGTTGTACTTTTCTTTACCCGTTACTGTGGCAATAGGTGAGTCTATAGCATCTACGGTTCTCCCGACAAGTCATCCAACCAGATCTGGCTTCGTTTATGCAGAACCAGAGCTTTTAATTAATTATGGTCTTACTGATGATATACAGATTCATCTTGGGCCTGGTTATCGAATAACATCAGGAAGTAAGACGTACGGCCTAAATGACCAGTCGCTAAGCGGATTATCTTTTCAAGTTGGAATTCGCTTCGGTGATTTTGGATCCTTATAGTTTAATCCTTTAAATGTATCCATTACCTCAATTTTAGCTAGAAGTCTTCTGCAATTATAAAAGCCCCATTTTCATCCCGGATCAACTTCGGTAACATTTCACCTCCAGTATCTTTAGCTATTGTAATTCCTAATCTTCTTTTAAAATAAGCACTTATTCCAAACTCTGCATACAATTCATTACTATACAATATACGGTCGGAATCATTATTTCTCCCGAAGTAATCTATAGCCTGTATTACCTCTTTATCTCGCTGATAACCACCATACGAGTTAACGGTAATAACTCCTCCCGCAATAATTGTAAGCACCCCTATTGCTAAAACCAATTTTTGAAAGACCACATGCCGGATCACTCCTTCCAATAAAGATCCATAGACCAGAATCGCACTTAAAAAGAAATATGGAAGAGCCGGAATAATGTAAAAGCCACTTTGTTTTGGGCTCAAAATAATAGGAATAGAGGCACTTAATCCTACAACAAAGAATATGAAAGACCATTTTTTTGTCTCATCCGGTAATTGAATCAACTTTTGTCTTCGAACTAAAAACAAAATAAGCATGGGAATATAGATTATTAACTCTTCCGATAAAAGTCTTTCAATAATATGCCATCTACTTGAGGCCCGATCCAAATTGCCTGCGAGTGCAGGTACCAACTGTCGATTGAAATATTCGTTAAAAAAACGATTCGAATCATCATTTACCCAAAGTAAAATACCAGCAGTAGACAGAAGTAATACCAAAATCGCTAGCTGCATAATACCTAGTCTTAATTTGGACCTGAATACAATTCCGAACACGATGGGAAATACGATGGGAAACAATGAAACAACACCCTTACAGAGGAATGCTGCACAGACCGAGATACCAGCGAATATCGCAAATGCAATTTGACCTCGAATGTTGTTCTGTTCTTGAGCTTTTAACAATAAAAATATGCTGAAAAGACAAAACAAAGATAAAAGTGGTTCTAATAGGTTTTGCATCTGACCCCAATGACTTAATGGAAATAACAAAAATGTTATTATCACAAAAGAGGTGGTTTTTTTTGCCAATTTTAGTTTTCGAAGCACACCGTTCAAACACAATATCGTTGCGCCTAACACTGTTAAATCAAAAAGTCTTTCCGTAAAAAAATGATCCCCGATAAGATTAAAAAACAATCCTTCTAACCAATAAAGCATAGGAGGATGTCCTGGGTTTAAACCCCAAAACTCATGGCGTTGGCTAAATTCCAGACTCTCAGCTGCGTACTTTACACCATCAGAAAACATACCTTGAACAAACACTTGAGGCAAAAACAAAACTGCCAAAACTCCAAACATTAGAATTAAACTGGCCTTATTAATCATCCAACTCTTAATTAATTCCATCGTCCTTGCCAAGAATATTGTAGTTCTTAAAACCTCCGATTACTTTGCCCCCATTTAAGCTGTTCTCAACCCAGCTAACCACTTTATACTTGGTCTTCTCATGCTTATGCTTTGGCCTATTTGCATTTCGACTACCAGCATATTGAAGTTCATCCGTCCAATCATGTTCCTTGATCCAATCGGTCATTACTTTAGGGTGTTGCCCGTTAAACTCTTTAAGCTTATTCAAAGGGCCGTAATCATAGGCATCCGGAGTATCCTTCATGAATTCTTTTGTGGCTTCCGCTCCACGATATGAATCACTACTTTTCTTGTTTTTGGTGGTCATCATAGCTGGAGGACGCACGTAGCCGTAATGATAGATGTGAGCATCTAGCTCGATGACATTTAATTTTGTCGAATCCTCTTTCTTCTGATAATCATTAAAGCTTCCATCAAACGAATCAAATTTTCGGAAAGATTGCGCGTCTTTCCAACTATGAATTTTTGGGTCATTTCTAATTACCCTGATTTCTTTTTTGTACCAAACATGATCATCATGATAGTGCTGATAATCTCCCCAGAAATGGAAATATTTAAACAATAAACCTTCCACTTCTTTTCGATTCATATATGTCTCACAGGCGGATTTCACTTTAGGTAAATCGTTCTCATGAATAGCTTCATCACATTGAATGTAGAACAGCCAATCTCCTGTACAATTGTCTTTGGCAATATCTGTCTGACGTGCAAACTCAGTGTTCATAACATACGTCTCTGTATCCCATTTTGTATGAACAATCTTAATCTTATCTGAACCAATACTATTGATTATGTCCATCGTTGTATCGTCCACATCGTTATCTCCAATCGCTATTACAAACTCATCACAAATAGGCAGCACAGACAAAATTGCCTCTTTAGCTGGAATGTAAAGTTTAGATGCGTTCTTAACGAAGGTGAAGCCACTGATGGTCATAGGCAACAAAGCTAGTTCGATTTCGTTAACTTTAGCCCGTTCATGGCGAATTCAGTTCAAATATCAGTAGTGATTATTACCTTCAATGAAGAGCGTAATATCCAGCGGTGCTTGGATTCTGTGGCAAATGTCGCAGACGAAATTGTGGTGGTAGATTCGTTTTCAACAGACCGAACAAAAGAGATTTGTCAAAGTGCTGGAGTGAAGTTTATAGAGCACAAGTTTGCCGGTCATATTGAACAAAAGAATTGGGCCATTACCCAGGCAAAATTTCCATACGTACTTTCGTTAGATGCTGATGAAGAGTTAGACAAACAACTCCAAATTGACGTGTTAGATATAAAATCAAATTGGACGCATGATGGTTATTCAATGAATCGTTTAAACAGTTTCTGTGGAAAATGGATCAAACATGGCGGGTGGTATCCAGATCGAAAATTAAGATTGTGGGACACTTCTAAGGGGTTTTGGGGTGGAATTAACCCACATGATTTTTATCAAATGAATGAAGGTGCTACAACCAAACAATTGAATGGAGACATTTTACACTACACCTATTACAACTTAAACGAACACGTTAAGCAGATCAATTATTTTACAGACATTTCTGCGGAAGCCTATTATAAAAAAGGCATGCGATCTGATTTAATTAAAATATTCTTCAGACCCAAATTTCAATTTTTCAAAATTTTCATCTTAAAACTTGGCATCCTGGATGGTTATTATGGCTGGGTTATAGCCAGGAATTCAGCGCATGCTACTTTTCTTAAGTATGTGAAGCTTCGAGAAATTCAGAAGAAAAACTAAGAATTTTCTTGGTTCTTCATCTTCTACTTTAATCGTTAAATCTTATCTGAAACTTTACTCGCTTTTTTTCGAGATATTCCCTGAAACAGTAGCCAACAATTAAAGAATCCAAAAAAGGTAACTCCTGGCTGTGTCTCTAATGTGTTTTCCGCGAGAAACGAAATCCCAGCGATTAAGAAAAAAGAAATATAAATGAAATTCCAGTTTTTCTTTTGAGACAGAGGATATAAGAATGCGATCATAAATATTAAAAATCCAACCATTCCCGTTTTCACCCAAGTTGAAAGAAACTCATTATGAGAGCCTAATCTCCATTCAGTATTTAATACTGAATTTGTCTTTTCATACATGATTTGCATTTCCTGTTTACCATCTCCTGTGCCTACTCCAAACAAGAAGTTCTCTCCAATTACCGCCTTAGCTGTTTTCCAGAATTCAAGGCGCATAACTACACTATTGCCACTTGGGTTGGACCCATTAGCATATGCATCAAATTCCCAGAAAATTTCGTTTAGTCTTTTTTGTAGTCCCATTTTAGGTGCTACGGCCGAGGCATTTCCACTTTCAATCTCGTTGATATCTAATGGCGTTAACCCTTCTACTCCATCACGATCTTTACACACCCCCTTAGACGTTAAATACCTTATCAAGGTCGCCTCTATGGGTTGACCCTTTCTGTCTTCCCCACTTACTTTCATTGGAGAGACTTCATTCCATGCAGCCCGCATGCTTTCAAAATGGATGTTCCGCCAGATATAGTTATTATTCTCCAGTTGAATGTTGTTTAAATCGTGAAAATAAGGCTCTCCTTGTTGAGTAGAAACCAGCGGTGAATTACACATAACTTCACTCACTTTGTAATAATTTTCTTTCGCGTTCCATACGTAAATAAGCCCCATTGAAAAAACTCCCGTAGCCAGAATGAAAACTCCATATTTCAACGCTTTCGTTTTCAATTCTTTTAAGGAATAAAGCGCAACGAAACCAAGCAAAGCAAATAAGATTATAAAGCCAGTAGCTGATTGAATCAGATACAAAAAAGCCACAAACCATAATATAATTAGTGAATAGATTATCCGATGTTCTTTTCGTTTTACAATGAAATAAATAGAGATAATCATTGCCACACATATCAGTAAGCTTAGCCGAATATGGGATATAAAAATCGAGATGTTTCGTACATCAATTAGATCTGCTTTTGTGGGAATCACTTCCACATACACCCCTAAACTAATCAAAGTGCTAACTAATGTTCCTGCAACGAAAACTCTTGCAACCCAAGCTAATACAGACTCAGAGAACCTAGGTATACTTCCTAACACGATTGGAAATAGAAGAAGAGGCAGTCTGATTCTTAACTCCTTAAGTCCTTCATCGATATTGGATGTTCCTGCCATCCAGATCACATAAATAAAAAATAGGAAAGTAAGAATGACCGCTATTTTATTCTCTTTTAACCGAGCAAATTTGGCTTTAAATCCAGCTTCGAACAGCCAATTTGCGGCCAGCATAATAGAGGCCACACTCATCAAAAATTCTGAGGTAGACAAGCCTATTACCAGTAAGGCTAGAGATAGTAGGTATATAAAATGATGAAAGCGTTTTCCCAGCAAATTCTATTACTTGATAGAGCCGTCTAAGATACCATTATATTGGTTCATATCATCGAATAGACTTATTGCCCGAGTAATGTAGGGGTCTCTTTTTACAGCGACTTCTATTCTTCCGTTTTGATAGTAATAACGGGAAGCAACTTCATTTTCAAGAATTTCTATAATCTCTTCCTGATAGCGATCAAGGTCTGCTGTTTTATCAGCTTTAAGCTTACTCTCTAAAGCAGCTATCTCTGCTTTCGCGTCTTCAAAGTACTTTTCTTCTTTTACAATTTTTTTCAAACGCTCTAGGAATTCTTCCGATTCATTTTTGTAATCGTATTCCTTATCGGATAGAAAAGCAGTGAATGCTTTATACGCTTCGTCATTAAATACATAGTCTTTAGCTGGGGCAATAGAATCATGACTCTTTTTGTATTCGGTTGCAAAATCGAACACCAAGTTGCTCGTTACCAAAGTAGCGGTTAGTCTACTATAAACACCAGGATCAACTGTAACATCCGGGTCAATTCCTCGACCATCTTTTACGTCTCTGCCGTTCTTCGTTTTATACAATGCGATTAAAGAATCTGCAACAGCAGTGCCGCTTCCATCATCATCGTTTGCCGAATAATCTAATCGCTGAATACATCTTCCTGAAGGAGTGTAGTATTTGGCAATCGTTAATTTTACTTTCGCGTTGTACTCTAGGTTTTTCGTTTGCTGAACTAACCCTTTTCCGTAAGAGTTCATTCCAACAACAACACCTCGATCTAAATCTTGAATCGATCCTGCTACAATTTCTGAAGCCGAGGCAGACATACCATCAACCAAAACAATCACCGGCATCTCTGTATCTAACGGCTGATTCTCTGTTTTATAGGTACGGTTAACTTGTTCAACTCTTCCTTTGGTCTCCACTACCGCAGTACCTTTAGGAACGAAGAAATTGACAATGTTTACCGCCTCGTTTAAGAGCCCTCCACCGTTTCCTCTTAAATCAAACACCAATTTTTCCATGCCCTTTGCTTTCAAATCGTTGATGGCTTTTCGAACACTTGCACTAGCTGTATTAGTAAATGAATTCAATTTTAAGTACCCAATTTTCTTTTCTTCATCAATCATTCCTGAGTAAGGTACATCAGCCAATTTGACTTTTTCTCTAACTAAATCATAATCTGAAATCTCCCCTGCCCGATCAATTTTAAGCGTTAACGAAGTACCTGATTGGCCTTTTAATAGTGCACTAATTTCTCTTGTGTTTTTCCCTTTAACGTCTTTTCCGTCAACCTCCACAATTTTATCTCCGGCCTCAAGTCCAGCTTTGTGAGCAGGATATCCTTCATAAGGTTCCGATATAATTACAAAATCTTCGTCTCTTCGAATCAAAGAACCGATACCTCCATATTCTCCAGTGGTCATTAATCGATAATCTTCAATTCTAGATTCAGGGATGTAATTGGTATACGGGTCTAACGACTTTAACATCGCATCCAACCCAGTTTTCATGAGCTCTCCAGGCTCCACTTCTTCTACATAGTACAGATCAATTTCTTTGTAGATAGAACTGAAAATACTCAAGTTCTTGGTGATTTCAAATAAGTCTGATTGCTCTTTTGGAACGAAAGAATAGAACAATGGGATTATCAAACCTAGTATGAGTATGGCGATAATCGCTCGTGGTTTTTTCAACCTAGAAAATATTTTATTGATCATTGTTAAGTTCCTTCCTTAATTCGTTTTCTAAACGTTTTAAAATTACAATTATTTTGCCTTCGAGCGCTTTATAAGTGTAGTTGTGGCTTCCTCGGTAAATAATAAAAATCGCTAACTGCTGTTCCTTATCCTTCAGTAACCGATATAACCCTGTTTGGTTCATTCGGTACACCTCTCTCATCTGTCTTTTGATGCGGTTTCTATCTACCGCACGCTTGAATTTTCTTTTAGGAACAGAAAAGCCCACATGAATGGGTTCGTCATTCGGTAATTCCGCATTATTCCAAAGAACAATAACGGGACCCGCTTTTTCCGACTTTCCAGAATTGAAAAGACCATCTATTAACACCTTCGACTTCAAGTGCGTTTTTTTCGGTAATGTTAGAATTTCGGTCACGGTCAATGAAGGTAAAGATTACCTGATGGATATCGAAGAAGATTAACAAATATGTTCTGTGTTTTATGCAAACAAAAAAGAGCAGCTCCTCAGCTGCCCTTTTTTATATTCATTTATAGAATATCCTGACCTGATTTGCAACTACTACTAACCACTTGCAAATCCCCTTTTCAACACTCTTTTTTGGTCAAGGTTGTTTTTCATGTAATCTGAAGCTAAACCCTCATTTAGCTGATTCATTTGATTGAAAAACAGGTGCAAAAGTAATCCTCCACACAGGCTGTGCAAATCATTTAGATAGTGTCAATGAAAACGTCTTTGAATGAACGGAAAGTGTAGATTAATCGTTTAACCCATACTTGGTTTTGTACTTATTGTACAGAACATCTTGATGGTTGGTAGTGCTTACAAAACGACCTTGAACCATTGCTGTAGTGATCTTGTTAGTTCGCATGTCTAGCGCATCTCCTTTAGAAACAACAAGCGTAGCATCTTTGCCAACTTCTAAACTTCCAATGGTCTCTTCCATTCCTAGGATTTCAGCAGTGCTTAAGGTAATACTTGCAACCGCTTCTTCGTAAGACAGTCCATAAGCTGCAGCAGTACCAGCGTAAAACGGTAAGTTTCTAGTACCCATTTGCTCCATGCCTCCTGCATTATTTAAGCAGAATTTAACTCCGGCATCTTGAAGCATTTTTGGAAGTTTATAGGGTAAATCAACATCGTCTTCAGCATACATTGGTAAACTATGTAGTCTTCTTAGTACAATCGGAACGTTGTTGTTTTTCAAGTTCTCGGCAACTAAGTGGCTATCATAACCGCCTACAATTACTAAGTTCTCGATCTCATACTTCTTTTTGAACTCAATGATGTCTTGAATCTCCTTTACAAAATCTGCATGAACAAAAACTCTTTTGGCTCCTGAAAACAAACCAACCATTGCTTCGAATCTCAAATCCTTTTTTTTAGGATGTTTTATATCAGCATAAGCTGCAGACTCATTCATAAAGTCAACTAGTTCCTTTTTACTTTTATCGTAACTCTTACTTCTCGTTCTAGATCGCGTTTTCCAATCAAAAGAATACATGCCTGG
>JBLIOB010000146.1:0-10029 GCA_047639575.1 Parvicellaceae bacterium | reverse complement strand
TGGCCCCATTGGGAATGCTTCTTGACCACCATACTTGGTAGTAAATGCGTTAATTGCCATTCGTGTTGAAGGAGAAATAATTGATTTAGTAACCAATCTAATTTTCCCACCTTTTCCAGCTATAGCAGTTAATTTTGATCCAATCTCAGCATCTGCATCAGCCCATGACATATCTGTATGTGCTTCGGCCTCATGTTTGTGAGGACCATTTAATCTTGCTTCATTGTATAATGAAAGCACTGAAGCCACCATACGAGGCGAAGTACTTATTCCATTAATACCATGGTACTTATTACCTTTGATCATGATCGGTCTACCTTCTCTAGTTTTCACTAGAATAGATCCATAATCATTACCATCATAATAGGTAGAGGCGTACCAGTTTGCAACACCTGGAGTAATATCCTCTGGCTTGTTAACGTAAGGTACTGATTTGATTACTGGTTTTTCACAGGCTGCTAATGTTGCCGCGGCAACACTAAAACCTAAAAACTTCAAGAAATCACGTCTGTCTGTTTTAAAACCGCTAACTTTTTCACTAGCCATAAATTCCTCTACGGGAACTTCAGCCGGAAATTCGCTATCTCGTTTTTCAACAAAAGATGGAGTTTCGTTTAGTTCGTCAAAACCTTTCCAATATTTTTTATCGTTTGCCATATCCTACTCTTGCAAATAGATTAATAGTGACACTTAGCACATTCCCAACCGCCCAATTCACGCACTGTGATCTTCTCGTCTTTATTGTACTTCTTTAACAATGCCGGGTCTTTCTTAAGTCTTTCGTGAATTTCCATATAATAGTCATTCGAACCTAAGTCTATCTCCTTCTCGTTGTGGCACTCAATACACCAACCCATAGTTAATACCGGCTTGGTTAATTTTACTGTTCCGTCTAATTTGTTGATCTCATCAACAGATGCAACTTTACCTGCATCAAAAGTTTTTACATCCCCGTGGCACTGGATACAATCCACACCGGCAACACTTACGTGCTGAGAGTGATTGAAGTAAACGTGATCTGGTAGGTTATGCACTTTATTCCATACAATAGGGTTTTCAACACGATTACCATGCTCATCTACATTGTATTCTCTTTTCGCTAGATCATAACCAACGGCATCGTAGATTTTACTAATTTCTGTGGTATCTGTATACGTCCCCTCATTAATATTCAAGTGACAATTCATACAAACATTTACAGACGGAATACCAGCATGCTTTGATTTCTCAACACTGCTATGACAGTACTTACAATCAATTTCGTGATTCCCCGCATGTACAATATGTGAAAATTTAATTGGCTGTGATGGCTGGTAACCTTCCATAACATCAATTTGCGCAGCTCGCCAACCTAAATCAGAAAGGCCAACAAACACTACTATTAAAATGAATACTCCAGCAAATACTTTATTTCTCCAGAACCAATCTTTTACAATCTCTAAGTACGTATGGTCTTCATCTGTTTCTACTTCACTAGAAGCTTCTTTCAACCTTCGACTAACACCAGCCATTGCTAAAACAACAATTAAAAGAACACCAATTAATACTAGTTTAAGCATCCAACCATTGCTTCCTTCTTTTTTTATTGTTTGGTAAGGAACAGGATCAGTCGTTGTAATTTTCTTTTCAACAAAACTTTCTACATATTCAAAAATTGCATCAATATCCTCATTCGAAACAGCTTGAGGCGTCATTTTAGTAGCGCTAAAGGTTATCATTTCTTTAGCTCTAGCAGATTTTCCAGATCCAGCAAGAACTTCAGAATTCTTCACCCAATCATAAAGCATTTCCGCTTCACCCGCTTCACCCCACCTACCCTGAGCACCTTTTAATGCTGGCCCAATAACGATCTTCGATGGATGGTGACAAGATGCACAGTTGTTTTTAAATAATGCTTCTCCTTCTTGGGCATAAGACTGACTAGCCCCTATGATTAGTGAGAAAACAAATAGAGCCGCAATGCTCAAAAAACCCTTTACGGGTGTACTCATGGTTAATTTCATCTTCCGTTGTTTAGTACAGAATCTTCAACATTATCGGCACAAAAATAGCAGAGAATCCGTAGGGTCAAGGTAAAATGTCATGAAATTGTCAGGGGATCATTTAATTTATAATCATTCTAAATAAGTGTTAAAATTTCACAAAATGAATCGTACCTCAGAAGCGATTAATTATCAATTTATTACGATGAATTTCTAAGTTTTGAAAGAACTCAAAAGGGAAAGGCAAGAAATATTTCTCTCCCGAATTGATTTTCAGACTAAGTACATCAATTCCGTTGTTAAAACAATCGGCATGATTTGTGATTTTAGAATATTCAAATCCTTACTTTTGAGCTTCATTATTGAATTATGAGAGGAATTATACTATTTATCGTAATAATCGCATCCGTTTCTGCAATCGGTCAGGAAGAATGGACGGGTTACCAACCTACAGATTCTATCGTAGTTGCTGGAGACAGCATACAATATGATACAGTTCGTCAAATTGATTTCAATAAAAATGGAACAGTTACTATAAATAAGGATGCTCGCATTGATCATTTGACTGATTTAAAAAGAGGAAACAAGACCATCATGAAAACGGGTTTTAGAGTTCAAATTAGATTAAGTCAGCAAAAAGATGAAATCAATGTACTCCGAGCAAGATTCATTAGCAGTTATGAAAACCACCGAGCTCATGTCGATTACAATCAACCAAATTTTGTATTAAAAGTAGGTGACTTCTACACTCGTCAGCAAGCGCTAGAGTTTAAGTATGAGATAGCGGAGATTTTTCCTGCTGCGATTGTCGTAAAAGATAATATTGAGTTGCCCAAGCTAGAGTCTGACTTATAATCAGGGCAAAAAAAAGGAGCCCAAAGGCTCCTCATTAATTTCTAGAACTCAAGAAGATTACTTTTTCTTGATTAGTGTTCGTTTAACTTCAACCTGTTCGTATGATTCAATTAAATCTCCAACTTCAATGTTGTTATACTTCTCGATGTTCAATCCACATTCATAACCATGCTTCACTTCTTTCACATCGTCTTTGAATCGTTTTAACGATCCTAATGTTCCAGTATGAATCACAATTCCTTCACGTATCAATCTAATTTGAGAATTACGGGAAATCGTTCCTTCTTGAACGAAACAACCAGCAATCGTACCAACCTTAGAGATCTTAAATGTTTCTCTAACCTCAACAGTACCAGTAATTTTCTCTTCAATATCTGGAGACAACATACCTTCCATCGCATCTTGAAGCTCTTCTATTGCCTTATAGATAACTGAATAAAGTCTAATGTCAATTTGCTCCTGCTCCGCCAATTTTCTAGCCTGACCAGATGGTCTTACTTGGAATCCAATGATAATTGCATCTGAAGCAGTTGCTAATAAAATATCAGATTCTGTAATTTGACCAATCGCCTTGTGAATCACGTTCACTTGGATTTCAGGAGTACTTAGTTTGATTAATGAATCAGAAAGTGCTTCAATAGAACCATCAACATCACCTTTTACAATTACGTTAAGTTCCTTAAAGTCTCCAATTGCTAATCTTCTACCAATCTCATCTAAAGTAATGTGCTTAGTAGTTCTAATTCCTTGTTCTCTTTGAAGTTGTTGACGTTTAGTCGCTATAACTTTCGCTTCTTTTTCATCCTCCATGATGTTGAATCGATCTCCAGCAGTAGAGGGTCCATTCATACCAAGAATAGATACCGGGAACGAAGGCAATACTTCTTTAACCGACTCTCCTCTTTCATTGTACATCGCTTTTACTTTACCCATTTGGGTACCAGCAACAACCACATCTCCAATTTTCAGCGTACCTGCTTCAACTAATAATGTGGTAATATAACCTCTACCTTTATCTAAAGTTGATTCAAGTACAGTTCCAACTGCTCTTTTAGAAGGGTTTGCTTTTAATTCTAACAACTCCGATTCCAATAATACTTTTTCTAGTAAGTCTTCAACACCCATTCCTGTTTTAGCAGAAATTTCCTGGCTTTGAAATTTACCTCCCCAATCTTCAACCAAAATATTCATGGTAGAAAGTTGTTCCTTAATTTTATCAGCGTTTGCTTCTGGTCTATCGCATTTATTAAAAGCAAATACCATAGGAACCCCAGCAGCTTGAGCATGATTAATAGCCTCTTTAGTTTGCGGCATAACATCGTCATCGGCAGCAATAATAATTATCGCTATATCCGTAACCTGTGCACCTCTTGCTCTCATCGCAGTAAAGGCCTCGTGACCTGGAGTATCTAAAAACGTAATCCTTTTTCCCGATTCGCCTTGAACGTTATACGCACCAATATGTTGCGTAATTCCACCTGCTTCTCCTTCGGTAACTTTCGCATCTCGAATATGATCTAGTAAAGAAGTTTTTCCATGATCAACATGACCCATCACTGTGACAATTGGCCATCTTGGCTTCATGTCTTCTTCATTATCAACTTCTTCTTCAATTGTTTCTTGAACATCAGCATCCACAAACTCCACAGAATACCCAAACTCTTCAGCAACCATGTTAAGTGTCTCGGCATCTAGCCTTTGATTAATCGAAGCAAATATTCCTATCGACATCAAAGTAGAGATAATCTCTGTTGGACCTTTGTCCATCATCGTTGCTAGTTCAGACACCGTAACGAACTCCGTTACTTTAAGATTCATGTCCTCATACTGCGCGTGCAATTCCTCGTCTCTTGCTTTTTCAGCATGCGCATCTCTTTTTGCTCTACGTTGCTTTACTGATGACTTTTTACCTTTTCCGCTTAATCTAGCTAAGGTGTCTTTGATTTCTTTTTGAACTTGCTCTTTAGAAACCTCATTTTTCTGACCGTCTTTTCGACTCGTTTTTCGGGCTTGTTGCGCAACATTTGCACCGGTCTTCTCGATGTTGACTTTCTTAATTCTTTTTCTTTTCCTTTTATTATGGTCTTCCTTCTTTGGTCGCTCTTTAACTACTGGAAGTACAATTTTCCCTAATACAACTGGTCCAGTTAATTTCTTAGTTGTTGCCTTAATTGTTTCAATAACCTTTGGTTCAGCTTTTACAGGCGCCACCTCAGCGGCTGGCGCTTCCACTTTAGGCGCAACCTCAACAGCTGGCGGTTCAATGGTAACTTCAACTTCCTTTACAGCTTCAACTTTTTCTTCCTTCTTAGACTCTTCCTTTTTCTTTACTGGACGAGTGGAAGTTTCCACTTTCGCCAGATCAATTTTCCCTACTATGGAAGGTCCAGATAATTTATCAGCAACTGGCGTAACCGGAGCAACTGGGGCAGCCGGAGCCACAGAAACTACCGGAGCTGGCGTAGCTACAACGATAGGCTCCTCTTTCGCCACTTCCTCTTCAGGTCTGTCGATTGTTATAGTTGTGCGTTCCTCTTTTTTCTGACGAGACGCTTCTTCCGCCTTAACTTTCGCCCCTTTATCTGCTTGAAACTCGTCTAAAAGCATTTCATACACATTCGGCTCTAATTTTGTATTAGGGCTAGTGTCTATATCTGTACCTTGAGACGAAAGGAATTCAACGATGGTGCTGATACCAACATTTAATTCTCTCGCTACTTTGCTTAACCGTTTTGGTGCTGCCATAGTATTAAATTGTCGCCTAAAAAATAATTAATGATAGATCTCGGCTTGAAGATCTGTCAGTTTATGATCACATGACCACCTTATTCAAATTCTGATCGAAGAATCTTAACCACTTCTAAAATAGTTTCTTCTTCTAAATCAGTTCTCTTCACTAAATCAGCTGGTGGAATATCCAACACTGATCTTGCAGAATCACAACCAATAGACTTTAATTCATCGAGAATCCAGCTATCGATTTCATCTGCAAATTCTTCTAAATCCACATCGTCAATAGCTTCAGTACCTTCTCTATAAACATCCAACTCTAACTCAACTAGTTTACTAGCCAACTTAATATTGTGTCCACCTTTACCAATTGCCAAGGAAACTTGATCTGGTTTTAAATAAACATCTGCTCTTCCTGCTTCATTGTCAATTTCCATTGACACAATTCTAGCAGGGCTTAATGCTCTGGTAATTAATAACTGCATGTTTGAAGTCCAGTTAATTACATCAATATTTTCGTTTCTTAACTCCCGAACAATTCCGTGAATTCTAGAACCTTTCATTCCAACGCATGCTCCAACTGGATCAATTCTGTCATCATAAGACTCCACAGCAACTTTCGCTCTTTCACCTGGTTCTCTAACGATCTTTTTAATGGTAATTAATCCATCAAAAACTTCAGGAACTTCTAATTCAAATAACCTCTCTAAAAATTCAGGAGCAGTTCTAGAAAGTATAATAACAGGATTGTTATTTCTTAAATCGACTTTAAGAACAACCGCTCTAATGCTATCTCCTTTTTTGAAGTAATCCGTAGGGATTTGTTCTGTTTTAGGCATGATTAATTCATTGCCTTCATCATCCAAAATAAGGATCTCTCTTTTCCAGATTTGGTAAACCTCACCAGTGATGATTTCTCCAACTCTTTCTTTGTATTTTTTATAGATATGATCTTTCTCTAATTCTAAGATTCGACCAATAAGGTTCTGTCTTAAAGACAAAATGTTTCGCCTACCAAAATCATCGAATTTGATTTCTTGAGAAACTTCTTCCTCAACTTCAAAATCTGGTTCAATAGCAATCGCATCGGTGTATGAAATTTGAGTGTTCTCATCTTCAACCTCCCCGTCATATACGATTTCTCTGTTCAACCAGATCTCGAGGTCACCCTTATCTACGTTAATAATAACATCGATGTGATCATCAGTGCCATATTTCTTTTTGAGCATTGATCTGAACACGTCTTCCAAAATTCTCATCATGGTAACGCGATCTATGTTTTTGAATTCTTTGAATTCCGAAAACGACTCAATTAAGTTAGCAGTGTTCATTGCATATCCTTTTTAAAATGAAATAACAAGTTTCGTTTGTTTAATATCTGTAAACGGGATTTCGTAGGTTCTTACCACGATTTCCTTTTTCTTTTTTCCTTCAATTTTTTCTTTGGTCTCCGTTTGTAAAGTGATTTGGTTTTCGTTCACATCAATCATTTTTCCTTCTTGACCTCCGTGTTCGTTATAAACCACTTTAACTTCTCTACCAATATTTTTGATGTACTGATCATGTACTTTAAAAGCCTGATCCATTCCTGCAGAAGATACCGACAATTGAAAATCTTCAACTTCTCTATCTAAATTGTGTTCTACATTTCTGCTCACTGACATACAATCAGCAACAGATACATGACCTTCTTTACAATCAATCAGGATATTGATAAAGTTATTGTCTTGTATGGTCAACTCAACAATGAAAAGACCTTTGTCTAACTCGTCAATTCTCTCTTGTGCTAAATCTGTAACTTCTGTTTTACCTATCATCTTACATCAATCAAATATGAAAATTAGTTACAAAAAAGGGGGACTTTCGTCCCCACTCCTGTAATAAATATCGTATTGATGCTGCGAATATAGGAAATTATATGAAGTTGGCAAACCAGCTCAGTGAATTCCAGCCGATTAATTATAATTTAAGTCTATTTCCTAGTTTTTTGACCTCCTTTTTCAACTAGAACTTTACCCATGTTTCCGTTTTTATAAACTACATGATAAATGACTTTTTGACCACGACCATAAATGATCATGTTTCCATGCTTTTTGTTATTCTTAAAAGAGGTTTCGGATAAAGGTTTTCCTCTTCTAGAAAACTGAGTGGTTTTCCCATTCAACTGACTATTCTTAAAGGTGTTTTGATAAGCAACAATAACTCCTCCTGGGTAATAATGTCTCCAAACACCTTCCTTTTTACCAAGCTTATATGGCCCTTCGGCTGTGATTTTGCCATCAATTTGACTGTATGACTTCCAAAGTCCGCTTTTATGACTTTGCTCTCTATACCTTGTTGCTTCTACAATAATTTTTTCCATTTGACTCTGCTTCTTGGAAATTTTCCAGCTGCCTTCGTCTCTTAAGTTTCCATCATCGAAATAGTATTTCCAAGCAGAAGTCTTCATGTCTCTTTCATAAAAACCTTCGTAGTTCATTTTACTATTTGGATACCATCCTTTCCAAGAACCATTCATCTTGCCTTCTTTGTAAGTGCCTTGATCTTTATCGATTCCGTTCTCATACCAACTGCTCCAAGGCCCTTCTTCCTTACCCGCCTTATATCCGCCTTCTTGCAACATTTCTCCACTTTCAAACCAAGTGGTCCACATTCCCTCTTTGATGTCATCGGTATATGTTCCGGTTTTCCATTTCCGAGCTCCTTTGTAAAAATAGTCCCAAGTGCCATTTTTCATTCCTGCCTTATAATCACCTTTATAATAGACGTCTCCGTTTTTGTAATAATAGATCCACAATCCGTGTTGAAGGTCTTCCGCGAAATCGCCTTCCATATCCTTACTACCTTTACCGTCATTCAATCCCCAGATCCAATGCCCTGTTTTCTTGCCCATGTCCCAGGTTCCAGACCTTAGAATATTTCCATCTCCGAAATAGGCTTTATACGCTCCATGGAGCGTATCATGTTTAAACATTGCTTCTCTATCCAATGATTCTCCATCAACCAAATAAAACTTCCATGCTCCTTCTTTGGCTCCATTTAAATGAGCTCCTACAATTCTTGGTTTACCTGCTGGATTGAATTTTTCATATGGCCCAGTCATTAAGCCGTTTGCATATGTAGTTCTTTCTTTAACGGTTCCCCAACTATGAAAAGTCAACATTTCACCATTGCCATTATCTATCATTTTACTCCCGTCATTCTTCCAGTAATTCCAAAGAAATTTGGTTGAATCTTTTATTTCAAATTCCTCTTGCTTTTGAGTTTTTGGAAATTGCTTAGAAGGCTTGTACCATATAGACCATTTACCTATTTCTTCCCCATCCTTAAATGCTCCTTTTTCTGCAGGAGTTCCATCTGGAAAAAACGATTTGTATAGGCTGTCTTGAATATCCCACTTAAACCATCCATCTTGCTGAACTTTCCCGTTTTCATAATATCTACTTACTCTTCCATTGAGATATCCCCGGTCGTAATTTGCAACTTCTTCTTTGTTTCCGTTCTCATAATAAAAGGTCCATCGCCCTTGCTTGGCACCAATATCATTCCATCCTTTATTATTGACGTATCCAACACTCCGAACAATGGTGCTGTCAAAGTCCCAATAGGTAATTATCTTATTCGCTGAAAGAAGACCGTCAATGGAGTTAGAATACCCCTTAGGCTGTGCGAACGCAAAGGCTACGCTAAATGTGAAAATGATTCCAAAAAAATACTTCATACAATTAGTTTGTTGGAAGGTGTAGCGCAAAAATAATAATGGAAAGACTGGTTTTTATGTTGGTTGTTATAACCTTTTAACAATGTTTCGTTACAAGTCTTAAAACCTTACCATCCATTGGTCCAAAATCATGCCAAAGGAATTATTTCAGTTACGGTAGCATCGTGGTGTCGCGTGTTTCTGGCCGCCCTAATATTTGATTATAAAGAACTTGATGCATTCTTGCTCTAATTCCTTTCGTGTTGATTTTATTATTCCTTGGACTTGGATGCACCCGATTACTGCAAAACACAAAAATTAAGTCGTTAACGGGATCCACCCAGACACATATTCCTGTAAAACCAGTATGACCGTACCCAGTAGTTGGGCAATCTATAGATTTAGTACTTGAGCGCTGGCCCGTTGGTTTATTAAACCCAAGTCCTCGGAATGTTCCCGGTTGATGTCTCGTGAACAAATCAACCGTTGACTTTTGCAAATATCGTTTACCCCCATACGTCCCGCCATTAAGGAGCATTTGATAGAAGATTCCTAAATCATGAACGTTACTAAACAACCCTGCGCTTCCTGCTTCACCTCCAAAAAGTGCGGCTGTTGGATCGTGCACGTAGCCCTTTAGGACTTCTCCTCGCCAATAAGTATCATATTCCGTTGGAGTTATGCGGTGCTTATTAGTGTCCAAATTAGTTAATGGGTGATAGCCCATCGTTTTTAATCCAAGCGGTTTATAAAAAGTGCTGT
>JBLIOB010000145.1:0-10031 GCA_047639575.1 Parvicellaceae bacterium | reverse complement strand
TCTGAAGTTCGAGGAATGTAAACCACATCTTGATCTATGTTTCCTTTACAAATAAGCGTTAATAGGATAATATCAATTACCGTGTGAGCTATTGCCGGGGCAATTACCCCCATCGTTTCGAACATTATCCCGATCCCAACAATTACTAAAATCATTACTACTCCGTAGATACTGATTCTCCAATCATTCCATTTTAAATATCCGTGAATTGCCACGAAAACGACAGACGTAATAATTATTCCCAAGAAATCTTGAAGAACTCCTCGAAATAAAATCTCCTCTCCTACTCCAGCACATATGGAAATAAATACAATGTCGAAATAACTCATATTCATTTCTCGCATCACGGAGATATACTTTATTCTTGATTTTCTCATGAAAGCCGATGTGATAACAAACCAACACATGAATCCAGCTAAAACTCCATATACAATACCAACTACAATCTGGTATGTTAGCGAAAATGGAGATTCAAATTGATGCCAAAACGAAGTGTCTTGAAAGAAATAATTGATAATAAATCCAATTAATGGAAATCCAATTAATGTAATTGCCCCTAAGAAGTAAACCTGATATCTCCCCAAATCCAAAGTATATTCTAATTTTGTAGCAAAATAAGCATTTATGCCGGCAGTAACCGACTCAACACTAGTTGATCAAACAACCCTCGAATCTTTTTTTCAATTAAAAACTGGAATTACAAATGAGATATGGCAGGATGTCCTAATAGAGGGAGCCATTTTAATTGGAATTTGCGCGGCTGTTTGGTTCGTTACTCGCTTCACTGCCAAGGTAATAATGAAAAGTGTTTCGAATAAAACGAAGTCCGAATTTGATGATTACTTGTTGAACTATAACTTTTTTAAATGGGTTGCTAATATTATTCCGGCACTAATAATTGAAGTTCAGGAGCGGTCTGTCTTTGGCGAAATTCTAAATGATCATTCGTTAGTTTACAAATTGACGGACGCCCTAATTGCAGTGTTAGTTACTCGAGCAATAATAGCATTTATAAATGCTACTAGAGATTTTCTATCTAAAAAGCCAAGTTTAAGAGATAAGCCAATGGCTAGCTACTCTCAGCTAGCTAAAATATTTATTTACTTTATTTCAGGGATCATCATTTTTTCAATCCTTTCCGAGAAGTCACCAATCTACTTTTTAAGTGCTATGGGCGCCATGACGGCCGTAATGCTATTGATATTCAAAGACACCATTCTTGGTTTTGTTGCTAGTATCCAATTGAGTGCCAATGATATGATTAGAATTGGGGACTGGATCTCAATGCCAAAATTTGGTGCAGATGGAGATGTCTTAGAAATTAATCTAACCACTATTAAAGTGATTAATTTTGATAAAACTATTACTACAATTCCTACCTATTCTTTTATCTCAGACTCATTCAAAAACTGGAGAGGAATGGAAGAAAGCGATGGGAGAAGAATCAAAAGAGCGATAAATATTAAAATAGGATCAGTCAAATTTTGTGATGATGGCCTTTTAGAGCGTTTTTCAAAAGTTCATTTGGTTTCTGAATACATTGATAAAAAGCGAAAAGAAATTAAAGAATATAATGTTGATCAACAAATTGATAAATCCATCTTAGCAAATGGGCGGCATTTAACAAACATTGGCGTTTTTAGAGTTTATTTGGAGAATTACTTGCGGTCAAATCCATACATTAACACCGACATGACAAGTATGGTGAGACAACTACACGCATCGGAAAGTGGACTTCCAATTGAAATCTATGCTTTCTCTAGGGATAAAGACTGGGGCAATTACGAAATCATTGTAGCAGATTTATTTGATCACATTATAGCAACAGCACCTGAATTTGACTTGGAAATATTCCAAAGCCCAACAGGTTCAGATTTTTCAAAAGCACTTTCGTAATGGACGGGAATACAAGAACAATTGCAATATTAGCGTACTGCTCTATTATAGGGTACGGAGTAGCCTGGATTATGCATTCTCAAAACAAATCAGTTTATGGGGCTTATCATTTAAGACAAGGAACCGGAGTAGCAGCTGCATCTATAGCACTGCCTACCGTTGTAGCTACCATCAGCGAAATTCCACTTATGGGGATTACCATAATCCCAGCAATTGCATTAGCCGTTATAGGGCTTACTGTAATTGGAATAATCAACGCCTCAAATGACAAATTTACCGAGTTACCGGTTGTAGGCAAACTCTTCAGCAAGTGGTTTTCATTTATCGACTAGGGCTTATTGTTTGTTGTTTGTTCTGTGCCTCATTAATGGCTCAAACACGAGCGCCACGGATAATATCTACAGTTACATTTGAAGGGAAAATAGATTCGATGAGAACCAATTTCGGGGTTAATAAAGAACTTCCTCTTACCTATGAACTAGCCTCTTTGGTAGCTTTATCGTACTATCCTGAATTGGCAGAGACTAAAATCAAATTTGTTGCTAAAAAATTAAACTCGACCATGGCAGCTAGGCCTTCTGGCTTAAACTTCATACGAAGAAAAGGGAAACGGCAGTACAAAGTACTATTGAATAATGTAAATCCTCAAGTACCATTAGATAGTGCATCGTTTAATGCTCAGGTGGGCGTAATCGGACATGAATTTGGTCATATAGTTGATTATCAGTCTAAATCTGTTATCAAACTCATGTTTAACGCATTTGGATATGCCAGTAAAAAGTACCGAGCAAAATTTGAAAGAGCAACTGATCAAAGAACAATTGATCATGGCTTGTTTTGGCAATGCTATGATTTCAGTGTGTATGTTTTTACTCATAAAAAAGCCGATGCGGCCTACCTAGAGTACAAACGCAAAATCTACATGAGTCCCGAAGAAATTATTGAGCAGAAATAAGTTGGATCGATTGTTGGTTTAAAAGGACTAACCTAACAACCTAACTTATGCCTACCCAAAACAATCAAACTTTCCATGGTTTGCTTTTTTTATTCCTGTTTTTATTTTTAATCCCACTAAGTTCGATTGCCCAGGACGAAGGACAAAGCATGTGGCATTACAAGCATGATATTTCCAGCAATGATAACGGTTCAATTAAAAATTACGGATTTGAATTTGAATATTTCGTCCTTGATAATCTGAGTATTAATTACAGTTTGTCCTTTGGACACTACGATGACCCCAATGAAAACAAGTTTCTAATTCACACTCCAGCTGGCTTCATTGCTGGTCCACAATTATTTCTAAGAGGATTGTTTTCTTGTGCAGGATGCTTGAAAGAAGATGGATATTATGAATATGAAGAACACTTCGAAAGTAACGAATGGCACACTGACTCAATATGGGTTGACACCAGAAGACCTGAGAAAACAATACGTTGTGACAAAGCGGGCAAAAGGATCTTAATGGGATTATTAATTACCGCCTTGCCGGAAGGAATTAACTATCAATTTCCAATCATTCGAAACAATTTACGATTTGGACCCTATATTAATTTTGCTGGTTTAGATTTTATTCATGACAAAGACACGAAAGAAACGAATGCTGTTTGGGCCTATGGGGCTGGAGCTAAAGTCATTATTTCTGATGGGGATAACTTTTTCAACCTGACAGGGTATGCCGAAATGAGAGGGAATGTCTGGGAACCGTTTCATGCTTATTACGGACTGAAACTTGGCTTTTCTTTTGATTGACCGAAATCTATTTTTTGAATTCGTTTAAATCGATTTTACTGTCAAAACCATATTTATCAATCAAGTAAATCATTCCGGCAACGGATGCTGCGCCCAATTCCAATTCTCTTTTATTAACGTTTTCCCAAACGTCTGAAGCTGCATGGTGAAAATCAAAATAGCGCTGAGAATCTGGGACCAAACCGACCAAACAAATTTTTCCATCTTTTAAAGGTCCAATATCAACTCCACCATATCCCTTTTGAAAAATATGCAGATTATAAGGCTTAAATAAAGGCTCAAAACTTTTAATAGTTGATAGTTGGCCATCCGTTCCATCAACTGAAAATCCTCTTGGAGAGAATCCACCACGATCACTTTCTAAAGCCATCACATGCTCTTCACCCGAAGCCTTTACAAGACTTGCATAGGTTTTACCACCTCTATTGCCATTCTCTTCATTCATGTACAAAATGCATCTCAACGTATGTTTAGGCTTAATACCTAAGGCTTTAATTAATCGTAAAACTTCTATTGACTGCACTACACCAGATCCGTCATCATGAGCTCCTTCACCTACATCCCAAGAATCTAAATGGCCTCCAACAACTATGATCTTTTTAGGAAATTCACTTCCAGTTATTTCTCCAATCACATTATGCGAAATCACGTCCGGCTCCGTTTTACAACTTAACTGAAGTGTAGCTTCTAATCCCCCATTTACTTTTAAAGCTTCACTTAAGTTGTGAGCTCCAACGGTACTTATGGCTACAGCAGGAATCTTTGTTTCTGCATCCCCATATCCCATGCTACCCGTATGAGGCATTCGGTCAAATTTTAAGGTCATACTTCTCGTTATTGTTCCTATGGCTCCATACTTCGAAGCCTCTTTTGCGCCAGCATGTCTTTGATCAACACAACCGCCATAAGCGTGAAAAGTGCTAATTCTGGTTGGGTTCATTGGTCGATTAAAAAACACGAACTTCCCTTTAATCTTCTCTTCACCTAATTCTTCTAATTCCTTGAAATTCTTTACTTCGATTATTTTTCCTTGCAATAATCCATCGGTTCCAACTGATCCGCCTAAAGCTAATATATCTGGATGCATCGTAACACCGGCTCCATTAATAGAAAGTTTTTCCACTTCTCCTCTTACCCATTTAGGTACTAAGACTTCTTGAAGGTAAACTTTGTCAAATCCATATTTGGTCATTAACTCTTTACCCCATTGTACAGCCTTTTCAGCGTTAGCAGAACCACTAATTCTATTACCAACATCCTTGCATAAAACCTTTAAGTTTTCATGACACTGTCCGTTGTTTAATACCTCATCATAAATTTTACGGATCTGGATAGAATCCTTATGCTGACCAATTGAAGGCACCGTTAAACAAATTGCAATACTGATTAGTACTAAATTCCTCATATACAAATGTACCGATTATCAAGATAATAGTCGGATACACAAACTGAATCACTACATTTGACAAAAATTAATCAATGGCAGCTGTCCCCAGTATCAACATCCCTCTTGGATATCAAGCGCCAGATTTTTTATTACCTAATGTTACCACTGGTCAAGAAAACTCAATTGCTGAATTAGCAGGAAAAAATGCTACTGTGGTCATGTTTATTTGCAATCATTGCCCATTTGTTGTTCATGTTATAGATGAAATCGTTGCAATCGCAAGAACATACCGAACTCAAGGAGTTAGTTTTATTGCAATTAGTTCTAACGATATTGAAAACTATCCAGATGATAGTCCAGCTAAAATGAAAGACTTGGCATTAAAATTGGACTTTCCTTTTCCATATTTATATGATGAGACCCAGGAAGTTGCAAAAGCTTATACCGCTGCATGCACTCCGGATTTCAGCGTGTTTAATGCCGATTTAAATTGTGTTTACCGAGGCCAAATGGACGATTCAAGACCAGGTAATAACCATGAAGTGAATGGCAAGGACCTAAGAAAAGTACTGGACTGTTTACAAGACGGAACAGATATGAATTTTGAACAAAGGCCGAGTATTGGTTGCAACATCAAGTGGAAAAAATGAGAAAAATTGGATTAATTATTTGTTTATCAATCATTACTGTTCTTGGTATTTCTCAGAAAAACACAATACCTGATGTTGTTGCTAATCTCGAGAAAGGCACTTATGTTATTCTAGAAGTAAGAATGCAATTGGAAGATGAATTTCAAACTGTTGAAGGAAATCAATCCGCCAATCTTTCACGAGTTGCAATTTTCACAGGGATAAACAAAGACAAAGAAATCCTATCTAAAGGTTTTACTGGATTCAACTCGGTCGTTAGATACTTAAATCAGATGAAGGATTATGGTTTCGAAATGCAAGAGTCTTATCCTTTAAAAGGAAATAGTCTATTGATAACCCACTACGTATTTAAGAAAATCAAAAAGTAATTTCTTTTTACCTTCAATTTAAATTGTGAAGAAATTTACTTTTTAGATCGAGCCTTCACAGACCATGAAAAAGTGAAATGTGAGATATCCTCTCCTGCTTCATTTTTACCGGTCATTTGACATTTTATTAGTCTTGGCTCTCTAGAAGCGATGCTTTCTTCAATCATTTTTCTGATCAATAAACCATCATGGCAAACGAAAGAAGTAATGTCTGTAGCCTTCTTCACGAATTTTGCATCCATACCTAAAACTAGCATAGCGATTGATTCGCTCTGCTTTTGAGTATACATCGTTAACAATGCCCCAGATGACATTTCTGCCGCCATTGCTTGCACTGCCCAGAAAGTAGACTTAAAAGGGTTTTTATTTCTTCGATTATAAGGTACCGACACAGCACACGTTTCCTCCGTCAATTGTGTCACGTACATTTTACTTAAAAACCCCATTGGAAGAATCTTCTTTAAGATGATCCGAAACTTGGTTTTATTCGTAAATGTTCTTTTTATAAAATCTATTCGTTCTTGATTGAACTGAAATTCCTCAGACATAATTAAACTATTTCTTCGATAAAAGTATAGTTTTAATCTAGAACAACCACTAAGTATTTAGAAACAGACCAAAACTTTTCAACGTCAAGGATTACTAATTTCTCAGCACCTTGATCCTCTCCAGTTACTTCATATGATCCTGAAGGATGTGAAGTTAAGATCTCAGCAGACTTTCCTCCCAATGTAATTTCCGTCATCGTTGTGATATCAATTTCTGTAAAGTAATCATGGTTTAAATCGGCTTTAAGTTTATTTGTTTTGCCAATCCCAAGTAATCCACCTTCTTTGGTAATCACATCGTTATTTCGTAATTCTTTCGATGATCCAACACTATACCAAGCTGCGTTAAGCATGTCCGTTTGTTCATCGATAATATCTTGTTTCTCTTCAATCGCAATAAATAACTCAGAATAAGCTCCGTCAATGTTTTCTAATTCTTGTTGTAGCGCAAATATTTCCATGTTCTTAGTTGCAACTTCTTCGCTTAATCCAATTATTAATTTTTCGAACTCTACCATATCCAGATTTGCAGCAGCTAAATCAGCTTTTAATTGTGCTGTTCGACTATCACTTTTGGCCATTAATTCATTAATTGACTTGATATGATCTACCATTTCCTCTTCACTAGCCATTAAACTAAACTCTCCATTCGACCTGAAAGCATTGACTAATCCTTGTTTTCCTGTGATTGCAGCCAAATTGGTCTGAATCTCATTGATATATAACGCATATGAATTGATCATCGAATCTTTCCTTGCAGAATTATTTTTTAATTCGATGTTCTCCATTTTTAAATCATCTAACTGCGAGTTATCTACCGCTGCGATCGGAGTAGTTTCTGTGCCACAGGCAGCAAAAATTCCTATTATTGATATATAGAGTAACTTTTTCATGATTTTGCGTTTAATTAATATAGGATAAAAGTATAAGAATAAATCGTTCACCCAATCTGTTTAACATGAATATGAAACGAGTTGTTGCTTCTTTTTTAATATTGTTATTATTCGCTGGCTGTAAGGAATTATCCGATCCTTCATTTAGCAAGGAATTGACGGAATTAAGTGAAACCGATCTCAACAAAAAATATGTAGCGATTACCGCACGAACGATTAACTTAAAATCCAATTTTAAAGATTCTACAGGAACAATTCACGACCTTGACTCTTTGGCAAACCTACTTCATAGCAAGCTTGTTGATAGTGTTTTTCAATTTTGGTATGACACCCCTTGGGATTTTAATGGAATAACAGAAACTCCTAAAAAAGGAAAAATTGCTTGCGGATACTTTGTTTCTACCACCCTTAAACAGTGTGGTTTTAATCTTCAACGGGTCAAATTAGCCCAACAAGCTTCAAGTAATATCATCGCATCGCTTTGCGATATGAAAACCCAGAAAATTTTCACAAATAATAACTTCGCTGGATTGGAAAGTCATCTTAAAAATCAAGATAATGGATTGTACATTATTGGATTAGATAATCATGTTGCCTTTATATCTATTGAGGAAACAGGGATCTTTGCGATTCATTCTTCACCTCCTAGAGTTAAGCGACAGAAGTTAACCGAGTGCAGTGCAATTACAAAATCCAAGTATTTTGTGGTAGCTAACTTTTCACATAACAAAGAAGTATTAAAAAAGTGGATTAATAATGAGAAGATTAGTACAAAACTTTAAAATCTGATTTGTATTTTTCGGATCAGCTTAACAACTACATATTTGAATCCATTGAAAAACCTAATCTACTTATCGCTTACTCTTTTAATAATCAGCTGTGGTAATGGAGATGGCCCTATTGTAAGCCCAAATAAGCCCTTAGTATTTGAAACAAATGAAATTCCTGATACTATAACTTCAGATTCAAACATAACTGCGATTCTTAAGGATACAGCTGATACGAATGGCTGGAAGAGAATTAGACAAATTGATGTGAAGGAGCGACTGACCGTCTTTGGTCAAGAAAATAAAGAAACTCGATTCAAAATTACTACTACATACGGAGTCATTAAGGTTAAGCTTTATAAAAGCACTCCACTGCATAGAGCCAATATGATCTTAATGATTAAACAAGGTTTGTTTAACAATACCAGGTTTTACCGCATTTCACAAAATTTTATTATTCAAGCGGGGTTTACTGATGGTCCTGGAGCTTATGAAAGAATGAGAACTATCGGACAATACAAAGTACCTGCGGAGGTAAATGCAGATAAGTTACCTCATGTTCGAGGAGCATTTGCCATGGCAGGTGCAGATCTTCATCCAGGGAAGCCAAGAAAAAAGGACTCTAATCCTTTTACTTTTTATATTGTAGATGGAGCTATACAATCTGAAGCTTCTTTAGGTGGAATTGAAGAGACTTATGGAATTACAATTTCCGAATCCAACAAGAAGAAATACATGGATAAAGGCGGTGCTCCGCATCTAGATGATCAATACACTGTGTGCGGAGAAGTTTATTCCGGAATGAGCGTTGTTGAAAAAATTAGCAAAGTGAAAACAAATTCCTCTGATCATCCCGAAGAAAGGATTTATCTTACCATTGACTTAATTGAGAATTAATATGAGTTTAGACCATCTACTTATTGAATTATTAAAAACGAACAAAAATGTAATTGTTCCAGGACTTGGTTCTTTCATTAAAAGTGAAGGAAAATCCTCGTTCACTATATTATTCAATCAATTTTTAAAATTCAATGACCGAGTATTACAAAAAGCAGTTGAGGCTGATTTAAATTGCTCAACGGATGAAGCAAAGCAACATATTGAATCATACGCCAATCAAATATTAGCTAGTATTGAATCGGATGGAAGTTATCTGATTCCGGGACTCGGAAATTTATTCATCAAGGGAGGAAAATTCACTTTCCAGTATTTAGGCTCTGACAATGCGCCAGCGAAGGTGGAAGAAAAGAAGGCCCCAGCAACTAAACCTGTAGCTCCAATAGTTGATGAAATTGACCCTAAAGAAGCTGAAGAAGCAGCTAAAAAGCAAAAAGATGCGGACGCCCAGAAAGTAGCGGCAGAAGTAAAAAAGAAGGCAGAAGCTGAAGCCAAAAAGAAGGAAGCAGCCGAGCTTAAGCAAACGGAAGCAGACAACAAAAAGAAAATAGAAGCGGATACGAAAAAAGCTGAAGCAGTAAAGAAGCAGGAAGAGGCTGACCTTAAAAAAGCAGCAGCTGAATCAAAAAAGAAAACTGAGACTGATGCAAAAAAGGCAGAAGCATCGTCTAAAAAGGTTGAAGAAGCCAAGGCCAAAGAAAAAGCTGCAATTTTAAAGAAAGAAGAAGCTAAGTCCAAAAAAGAAGACGAAGCAGTTCAAAAGAAATTAGAAGCGGATGCGAAAAAAGCAGAAGCAGTTAAAAAGAAGGAAGATGCTGCTAAAAAGAAATTAGAAGGTGAAACGAAAAAAGTAGAAGTCGCAGCTAAAAAGCAAAT
>JBLIOB010000144.1:0-10069 GCA_047639575.1 Parvicellaceae bacterium | reverse complement strand
AAACAAACAAAGTCAACTTCACCATTTTCTAGCTCAGAGCAGATTTTGGAAGTGACCTCAGGGGCGCTCATCTCTGGCTGTAAATCATAAGTAGCAACTTTCGGAGAATTGGCCATTAGCCTTTTTTCACCTTCAAAAACCTCTTCTCGTCCTCCCGAAAAGAAGAACGTAACGTGCGGGTATTTTTCCGTTTCGGCAATTCGAATCTGGGTCTTCCCAGCTTTTGAAACGACCTCACCTAAAGTGTTCTTTAAATTGGCTTTATTATATATTACGCTAACCCCTTTGAAGGTGCTGTCGTAATTAGTCATGGTATAGTAATTCAGATTTAATGTATTCATCTGAAATTCTGGAAAGTCATTTTGTGTAAGAACAGTCGTGATCTCTCTGCATCGATCAGTTCTGAAGTTGAAACAAATTACGGTATCTCCATTCATGATTTGCGCTAAAGGCACACCATTATGATTCGAGATAACAATTGGCTCGATAAATTCATCAGTTACTCCACTATTATAAGATGCTTGTATGCCGTCCATGGCCGAATTCGTGTAACCACCTTCGCCTAGAACTAATAAATCATATGCTTTTTTAACTCGTTCCCATCGCTTGTCTCGGTCCATTGCATAATATCGTCCAATTACGGAAGCAATTTTACCCGATGATTTGCGCAAATGAAGTTCAAGGTTTTTAATATGACCCAATCCAGTTTTTGGACCGCAATCTCTTCCATCTGTGAAGGCATGAATGAACAGATCTTCAAAGCCTACTTCTTTTGCGATGTCACAAATTGCATAGATATGTTCGATAGAGCTATGAACTCCTCCGTCAGATACTAAGCCCATAAGGTGGACTTTTTTTCCATTTTCCTTTGCTCCAAGAATCGCCTCTTTCAGTTTCTCGTGCCGATAAAAGCTACCATCAGCAATAGCATTATCAATTTTAAGCAAGTCTTGATAAACAATTCTACCAGCGCCAATATTTAAATGTCCTACTTCGGAATTGCCCATTTGCCCATTTGGCAGACCAACATCTTTTCCGTAAGTAATTAAACTAGCGTTCGCTGAATTGTATAGACTATCTATAAAAGGAGTGTTGGCAGTATAGATCCCGTCACTATCGTCCATGGCCCCTTTACCCCAGCCATCCAAAATCATTAATACCGTTTTGTTTTTCATGAAGTAGAAATTGGCAATTGAATATTAAATATGGATCCGTTCGGTGTATTGTCTGCAATTAAAATCGAACCGTTGTTTCTTTCTATAAGTTCCTTAACTAAATACAAACCAAGTCCGGTTCCTTTAGTTGTTCGAGTCATTTCATTTCCGATTCGATAAAATTTATCAAATACTTTTTGCTTTTCATTGTCAGGAATGCCTGGACCCTGATCTTCTATAGAAATGATAATAGATGAGTTTGACAGTTCAGTTCTTAAAGTGATTTTATCTCCTTCCGATTGGTACTTAATCGCATTTTGCAACACATTATTAACGATAGTCTCAAATTCAAGTAAGTTCATCTTAAGACTACAATCTGCATTGAAATATGTTTCAACATCAACCAGTTCTTCCAGTGAGTTAAAATTAATTTTCACAATGCGATCCAACTCTTCATTTAAGTTAAATTGGCTTTTAAAGTTTGCTTTACTTGACTCATTTACGTTAGTAGACAGCAGAATTTTCTCCACGAGCTCTTCTAATCTAATGTTAGAATTTAAAGCGTTATTGAGCATTTTCTCAGTTAGTTCTTTATCTAAATCTCGATTTTTAATGGTCTCAATTGCTAGTTTGTTACTAGCTATTGGAGTTTTTAGCTCGTGCGTAACGGCCAAAAGAAAATTCCGTTCTTTTTCTCTTGATAATTCGTCTCTTTTATACAATTGTCGAAGCTTAATAATTCCGAAAATCAAGATTAAAACGAAAACTGAGCCTTCACCCAGAATCATCCAAATCCTTCGTTGAACCGATTCGCTGCTATCAGTTTCTTGCGTTAATTGAATGATGTGGTAGCCCCACCATACAAGTTGGAATACCACATATACCGATAGGACATATATAATTCTTAAAGGGCCCCTTCTTGATTGCATATTGCGAAGTTAAGAATTGGCGGTGAATTGCATAGGAATTCAATAATATGATTATCTGTTAACCTTTATCGTGGCAACCTTTATTTTTGAATGCGTTGTTCAAGTAATAATGAGGTATATGAAAAGACTATTAGTATTGGTATTGGCTTTGACGCTATTCACAAGTGTTAACGCCCAGAACAAAAACGTCCTGTTTTTAGGAAACAGTTATACGTATGTAAATGATTTGCCAACAGCACTTGAAACTTTGGCTTTGACCTTCGGTGATACGCTGATTCATGATCAGAATACACCTGGTGGATATACGATGAATGGTCATTCTACCAATGCGGTAACACTTTCAAAAATCGCTGCCGGAGGTTGGGATTTTGTTTCTATACAAAGCCAAAGTCAGGAGCCTTCATTCTCTCCTGCTCAAGTAACAAATGACGTGTACCCATATGCAGAGATTATATGTGACTCCATTGAGTCTGCTGATAATTGTGCAGAACCGTTGTTTTTTATGACGTGGGGAAGAAAAAACGGAGATGCAGGAAATTGTGCTTCATATCCACCTGTCTGTACCTATGAGGGCATGCAACAGAGGTTGAGATCGAGCTATATTGAAATGGCACAAGATAATGATGGTTCGGTATCTCCAGTTGGAGCCGTATGGCAACAAGTTAGAGACTCATTGCCTGGATTGGAACTATACTCACCAGACGAAAGTCACCCAAGTGTTGCGGGAACTTATGTTGCGGCTTGCACGTTTTATGCTTCAATTTGGAGAAAGTCACCAGTTGGCTCAAGTTATATAAGTAGCCTTACTGCAGCCGATGCATTGGCGATTCAGACTCTTGCAACGAGAGTTGTTTTGGATAGTTTATCTAATTGGAACATCGGTCATGGTGATGCAGTAGCGAGCTTAACTAGTTCGCACTTATTTGGTCTTACTTATGAATTTGATGCAACAAATAGTGTTGGGGATTCCTTGTTTTGGTCCTTTGGTGATGGAGCACAAGATACCACGGTTACTGGAGTACATTCTCATGCTTATGCAGGTAATGGAACATATAATATCCAATTAATCGCAAGTAACCAATGTCATTCAGACACACTGAATTACGAACTGGTTATCTCACCATTTATGAAGATTAACGAGATTGAAATCAACCTGGTTGTCTTTCCTAATCCAGTGACAAATATGTTGTCTGTTAATTCTGATCAACCAATTCAACAATATTCTTTGTTTGATTATGCTGGAAAATTATTAATTGAGAAGCAGGTCAATAATAAAAAGGAACTAGTGATTGACCTTACAACTTATTCTGATGGAATCTATCAGTTGGAAATCATTAGTAATGATTCACGAGTATTAAGAAAATTGATTAAGCAGTAAATAATAACAAGGAAAACATACTTTAGCTGTTTAAAATCAGTTCTAGTACAAATGTTTTTGCTTCGCCTTTTTACGCTTCTTTCTATTCTTGCTTTTGCAGCACCTTGCTTCGCCCAATTTTCTATAAAAGGACAAGTTGTTGAAGCTGGTACCGATGAGCCTTTAGCCTTCGTTAATATAGTCGTCAACGGATCTATTAGCAATTACACTTCTTCAGATATCGATGGATATTTCTATTTACAATCACCTTCTAAAATTGAGACGATCTCTTTCTCTTTTACTTGGTATGAAACATTAGAAGTAATTGCTGCAGACGCTTGGGATTTATTTAGCATGAAAGTGGAACTCAAGCCTAGTGTAGATCAGTTAGGTCAGGTTACCATTCTTCCAGGTGAAAATCCGGCTCATCGAATTATTAGAAATACAATTAAGAATAAGTATTTAAACAATCCAAAGAAGATAGATTCTTATAAATACAAGTCTTACAATAAAGTGGTTTATGATATGAAAACCGCTGATAGTTTGACAACCGAAAAGCTCAACAAGACTTTCAAAGGCGGTCATTTCATGGTAATGGAATCGGTTACGGAGAAGAAATATAAAGCTCCAAACTTTGAGGAAGAGATCATTACCGGAACAAAGGTCTCTGGTTTTAGTTCACCTACTTTTGGTCCATTGGCAACTGATTTACAGCCTTTTTCATTTTATGAAGATTTGATTTCAATATTCGATATCGATTACCTTAACCCAATAGCTAATGGTAGCTTAAATAAATACAAGTACCGGATTGAGGATACAATTTTACATTTTGCTGATACCACTTTCATCATTTCATTTCAGCCTAAGCCCAAAAAGAACTTTGACGGATTAAAAGGTTTACTTTATATCAATACGAACAGATTTGCAGTTCAAAACGTAATCGCCACTCCATTTGAAAAAGGTCTGATCGATGTAAGAATACAACAAGAGTATCAGCTCATAGATGGGAAACAATGGTTCCCAAAAGAGTTAAACTTTGAATTTGAAATGGTGTCAGGACCAAAAGATGTGCCTGAAGGTGAAGAAGATTTCGGGTTAACTATTTCTTCGAATGGTAAAAGTTATATTACCAATGTAGAGCTAGGTGTGGCTTTAAAGAATCGAGATTTTGGTATAGTTGCAGTGAAGTTGGGTGACAAAGCGAACAATCAAGATAGTACTTATTGGAAGGAAAATAGGCATCGTAAAATTACGAGTCAAGATTCAACAACTTATGTGGTTATGGACTCCTTAGGAAAAGAATTGAAATGGGATCAGCTATTGGTTTTATCAGAGAAACTAGGCCATGGTAAATTACCAATTGGGTTTATGGATTTGGATTTGGCAACAACCCTTATTCAAAACCAATATGAAGGATACCGATTAGGGATAGGAATGTCAACCAATGAAAAAATCTCCAAAGTCTTTTCTGTAGGAGGCTTTTATGGATATGGGTTAAGAGATGAAAGGGTTAAGTATGGCGGTCATTTTGATGTGAATGTCAATAAAAATCACGAGGTAAAAATAAAAGCAAAGTATTTTAATACGATTGATGAGGTAGGGCAGAATGATTTAAATCAATTCGCGATTTCGAAATATGGAATTCGTCAATACATGGCGAACAGATTTACCAGTTCTAAAGGAGGAAGTATGGAACTTGGATGTAGAGTCATGAGGTACTTTAAGATTTCATTAGCCGCGATTCAAAGCGATGAAACCGCGCTGTTTGGCGATTTATTTGGATCTGGGCCATTCTCTCCCGTAACTTATGGGCTGGGAGAATTAAAGATAGGTGTACGGTTTGCTTTTCGCGAGAAACTGGTGGAGTCGCTTGGTCAAAGATTAAGCATGGGGAGTAAATTTCCTGTAATTACTTTTAATTATACCAAATCAGAACGAGGGCTTCTAAATAGTAGTTTTTCATACAATCGATACGAGCTTAGAATTGAAGACCAGTTCAAAATGAAAAACCTTGGGACCTCAAAAATCCGGATAGATGCAGGTTATATTGATGAGGTTCTTCCTTATAATTTCTTATTCACTGGCGAAGGAAGTCAAGCACCAAAACGACCCTTGTTAATTGCAAATTATTTTCAAACCATGACACCTTATGAGTTTGTGTCAGATCAATATGTAAACGTCTTTTTTAGTCATGATTTTGGGTCACTGCTCTTTAGTACAAAGAAGTTTAAGCCTCAAATAATCATTCATCAAAACGTAAGTTGGGGCAAGCTTTCAGGGGCCAATGTTCATCAAATAAGTGATTATAAAACGAAAGAGAAGGGTTATTACGAAGGAGGCTTACAGTTAAATAACTTGATAAGAATAAACTACTTGAATTTAGGGTATGTCGGATTAGGTGTTGGGGCTTTCTATCGATATGGCCCATATGCTTCCGCAGATCACTTAAGTAACATGGCATTTAAGATTGGAGTTACTTTCAGCACGAAATAATTACCCTTGACTGTTTTTACTGATCTCGAATAAATGCCCGTCAGAATCTCGGAAAAAGCATCTCGTTTCAGCTCCATTTGTTATTGTAGGAGTAATAAACTCTACGCCTTTATCTATTAGTGTTTTATAGGATTGCTCACAGTCTTTAACTCGGATCGTATAGGAATGACTTACAACCTCTTTATTTGCCTTACCGAGGGAGGTCTCTGTAATCACGAGTTGATATAGCAGAGAAGTCAGCAGAGGTCATAGTACTTAGTGGATACGAGCTAGAAATGCTAATACCATCATCTAGAGGACTCACGCGCTAAGGAAGGACTGAACATTGAGTAGTCGAAAATTCGATAAAGAATACCTATGTATAGCCTTATCTTAAATTATGACAAAGCTGTAAATGGTGAAAAGAGCTTTTATAGTGCGCTCAGTGAACCGCTGTATACGAGACCCACATTTACAGTGGTGTGGGAGGCGTAGTCCGTTAGTTAGTTCTAGCAGATCCGTCTACTCGACTGGCAGTAGTTTTTTTAGTTCTAATATTTTGGTTACAATTCTTTCAGCGCTTTTGCCATCACCGTATAACTCATTTTTAAAGGTTAATTTATTTTGATCAAATTTCTCAAGTTGGTTAGATACATTCAAAACGTTTATATCTAATAAACTTGATACACCACAATTTATCCCCTCGATTCTTTCCGTTTTCCCTCTAGCAACTACGCAGGGAATTCCTAAATAAGCTGCTTCCTCTTGAATCCCTCCAGAATCAGTGTAAACGATAGAAGTTTCTTCATATAATTGCAGAAATTGTCTTAAAGAAACAGGTTTCATAACTTGAATATTTTCGTGTTTCTCGAACTCATTACTCTTAAACTCTGCCCCTGGGTGATTTAACCATTTGAATTTCCAGCTCTTATTATTATCGGCCAATGACTTGAAGTATTCGAGATATTTTACTCTGTTAGATTGTTTGCTTGTCCGCCTATGAAGAGTTATCAATGCCTCTCGTTTTTTAATGGGCTTTTCTTTTGAGTAGTATTTTTCTAAGTTATCGATAACGGTGTTTCCAGTGTTTAGAATCATTTTTGAATCAACTCCCTCATTAATAAGGTTTTTGTAAGCTAATTGCGATGGTGTAAAATGGAAGCTTGCCATAACGGAAATTGATTTCCTGTAAAACTCCTCAGGGAAAGGGTCCAATATATCATTGGTTCTTAAGCCAGCTTCAATATGATAGAACGGGATTTTTGAATGAAATGCAATTAAAGCTGAGCAGTAGGTTGTGGCAGTGTCACCTTGAGAAATTATGCTGTCTATATTGATGCTATTCTGTATCAGTTTTGATAACAAACCGTTAAACTCAAGAAGTAGACTGCCAACTAATTCTGATAGGTCAGGCCCCTTACGATCTAAGTCGACCTGATAGTCAGGCTTGATATTAAAATCTATTAGATCTTGTTCAAGAAGTGTATTGTGCTGGTTAGAATGAATTATTAGTAAACTATCACGAATTGATCTTCGCTCATATTCATGAATTATAGGAGCAACTTTAATTAGTTCGGGTCGCGTGCCAAAAATGAGAAGAGTCTTATTCATTTGGCTTTGAAAAAGAAGTTCTTCCCTTTGTAATTAGCATTAGAATATGGTTTTAGGTTTTCACCTTCTCTATAGAATATTTGATAGCCATACTCTTTAATTAAATTCATTGTTTTAATTCGATTTTCATTATCCCATAATTCACAATAAATAAAAGGTTTATCTTTTGTTATTATGTTTTGGGCGCCTTTAAAAATCTCTGTTTCATAATTTTCTGCTACGATTTTTATTGCGTCTATTTTCAGGTTCTCAAGTTCAATTCTATTGTCTAGCTTATCCATATGTGTAGCAATATTTTCACCTTGCTCTAAACTATTTATTGAGTGATGATCGATATGGGCCATTCCATGTTTTTTCGCTCCACTAAGAACAGGTAAAATCATTTTATCCTCTCCGGTTTTATTGCCAAGGGCAATCATGAAATTTTGAATATTAGAAACTGAATAGTATTGAACACAGTTCTGTAAAGTTTCAAAGTTAGAAGGTACCGGTTCATAAGCAAACACCTTTCGTTCGCTTTTTTCTTTTGCGAACGGAATTGTGGTAATTCCTGTATTTGCGCCTATTATAATGATATTAGCTTGCTCAGTCACTAATTTTTCAAAAAACAAAAAGTCACTTTTTCTGCTATCGTATCTGAGAAACCGAATTTTGAAGCGTGTAAAAAGTCTTAAGTAATTTTGATAGCCTAAAATGAGATGTAATAACTTAATTAGTTCATTCTTCATGATAGAATTAATCTAGTTAAGATATTGTTTTGTTTCTCCCATGAAAAATGATTTTTCACAAAGTCATATCCATTTAAAGCTATTCTGCTAAGTTTCGTTTCATCATCTAACAGTTCTAATATTTCTTTAGAAAATTCTTGAGCCGTTTCGGCTTCTACTATACTTTGTCCTACCGTTGCGCCAATGGGCTTGTTTGAGGATGGGCTCACAATACAGGGCACCCGCATGGCTAGAGCCTGAATGATTTTGTTTTGTAGCCCAATGCTAATGAGCATTGGAGCCACCATAACTTTAGAGTAGGCTATTGAATCACTTATGTGTTCAAAATGTTCTACGATAGTTACATTCTTACCTTCTTCTATTTTAATGCTATTTGCACCAATACCAGCAATAAGTAGAGTAGTTGAAGGACGTTTTTCTAAAACAAAAGGCATAATTTTTTTTTGTAAAAACTCCACAGCAACTTGATTGGGAGGATATGTCATGTTTCCCATGAACACCAAGTCATATCTTTTATCCTCATTTCTTGGGAAAAACTTTTCAAAATCCACACCATTTGGTACTATAACGATTGGTTTTGAATCAGGATTAGAAACAGCGTCCTTGTCTTGATTTGAAATGATGCAATAGCGGTCAGCGTATTCAAAGGCTTTGGCCTCATATAATTCAAGCTTCTTTTTCTCAAAGTAAAAGAGCAATTTTTTGAATAGGTTTGTTTCAATATTTAATCGTTTTTCTATTCCAGATGCATAGGCATCCATAAAGTCTAATGATTTTGGAATATTGTTTATTTTCTTCACATACTCTGTTGTTCTAATGAGGTGGCAGTGTAAATAATCAGGTTTTATATTGGCAATACTTTTTTGTATGCTCCTGTCAATTTTTTTATTGTAAAAGTAAGCTACTTGTAGTGGGGTTCTTTTCCATAAACTAGAGATCAAAGAAGAGATCCTTTTGTGTTTTGGAAGAACAAGGCAGTTTATTGATTCACAAAAAGGAGCAACTGCATCCAGGTGATCTTGTGATGGTTTTTTTTCGTTAACACAAATCAAATGAATCTGAAACTCTTTTGAGAGTGATTTCAACTGATAGAAGATACGAAGTTTATCTCCCTTATTCAAAGGATAAGGGAAGCGAGAGCTTAGAAATACGAGTTTTTTTAGTTTAGATCCCACGTTCTGAAAGAATATAATTAGATACCTGTCTGCCAATATTCTCAACACCAGTATCACTGAGGTGAACGCCATCAAAAAAGTCTTCTTTTTCAACTTTAAGACTTAAGGTTTTTACATTATGCTTTTTTGCAAGCTTTTCTATTGATTGGTTTAATTCTGCAACTTTTGAATTCATTTCAATGTTATACGGGTACATTATACCCTCCTGTAGTTCAGGAATCATCAGTAAGACGACATTGGAGTTTTGGGTTAAAATTTTTGATTTAATTATAATTTGAGTGAGTGCAATCTCAAAATTTTGCTGACTTGTTCCAGATTTTAAATCATTAGTTCCAATCAGTATTGTTGTAATACTAGATCTATGTTTTGTTAAACTAGAATAGTTATTGTCTATGTACCTAGCGAGTTCAATTGCTGTAAATCCGCTTTCTGCACAATTGACGACATTCCATTCCTTAGACAAGCGACCCTCTAAAATTGTTCCTGTGAATTCAGGATATCCTAAATAAGTTCTTGCCCCGATAGTTATACTATCACCTAATGCTATATATGTTTCCCAATTCATGTTTAATTACTGCCAACTAGCTTATAAATGTACATCTATTCCGTTTACCCCTTCGGTTCAGGGCGATAAAGCCGCCTT
>JBLIOB010000143.1:0-10091 GCA_047639575.1 Parvicellaceae bacterium | reverse complement strand
GAAACAAAAGCGGATTAAATAGAATCGAGAGCTCTTAAAAACTACCTAAATCAATCTTATTTAAGCGAAAATTAGGGTTGCGCATCAGTTACTCTTGTTATATGCCGTTTTTTCAGTCCTGCTTATATTTTAACTTAATAAGAGTACTGCTCAGAGCCATAGAAATTAAGTAAAAGACGGTTAATTTGTTTGATAAAGAACCACCGATTAATTGAAAGGTGATTACTATGCAAGAAACTCCTATAGCGAGTAAAATGAGTTTTATAAGTATTGTAGGAGATTGAGATAAACTTAATAAATAAGATGATATCGCATGAATAAGTAAAGTTGGCAGTGATAAAATTAATCCCATAAATAAGCTCAAGGGTAAGAGCTCAAACATATTACTAGCTTTTTCATGATAGAAGAATATTTCAAACAAAATCCAAAGTAGTGGACCTAAAGAAACGGTCAATAGCCATACGATAAATGTATATCTTAATTTATCCATTTTTAGATTTGGTTATGTTCCGTTATTCAAATTCAGCTACAAGTTATTATAGTTAAAACACCGGTTCTTTTAGTCAGTCCATTTACGCACAATTGATTCGTTTAATTTCTAAGTCAACCAAAGTGATGAAGTTTGGGTTCCAGCGTTCCTGTCCGACAAAATATTAAGCAACCATTTCTGCAACTACGTATGGCATATAACAAGTATGTAAACGCTATAGTTCTTTTCAGTCACAAAAGAACTATAGCGTTTATTTCCCTAATGGGATCATGTCTAAATTTAAAGAATCTAAAGGACTCTGTATATTCTTAACATGATTGAATGTAACATGAGTGTATATTTCCGCTGTTTTACTACTGCTGTGCCCAAGCAACTGTGAATACGTCAGCAAGTCCAGGTCCTGTGCATGAAGTAAGGCTCCTGAAAGAATATTAGGAAGCAATTCAAAAGGCTCACTCGGCCAAGCTTATTATAGAAGTTCAGGTTCTTTGATGTTAATTGGCAATTCGTTTCCGAGGTTGTCCAATTCTAAAGATAATGAAGAATAGCCAACTGGATTTATCCCTCTTTTTTAGCCTACAAATAGGCATTCAAAACTGTTGTTGCCTTTTTTAAGGTATATACCTTCTACTTTATTTACTACAAAGTCCTAGATAAATGAATAATTGGCTGAGTGATTATTGACGTCAATTTGCTTGTCCACGTACATCTCCCGAATAATGTTGCCGTACTCTTATTCTTCCCAACAATTAGGACAAAAGCCTTCTAGGGTCTTGTCTTTTGACGGCTCACTTGATTTTTAAAAAAGTTAGCTAGTGATTCAGTCTTTTATTAATAATGCAGCTAACGCTAAATCGTAGTTCGGTTCTTCAACCGTTTCAGCTACTTGTTCTGTATAAAGAACTTTTCCTTCTGGATCAACTACCACAATACACCTAGAATTTAAACCTATTAAAGGGCCAGTTGTAATTTCTAAACCATAGTCTTTACCAAATTGACCTGTATTAAAATCAGAAAGCATCACCACATTTTCAATTCCTTCGGCACCACAAAATCTGCTTTGTGCAAAGGGTAAATCTCTAGAAATACACAGAACAATTGTGTTATCTAAATCAACAGCTCTTTTATTAAAGGTGCGAACGGAGGTCGCGCAAGTTCCCGTGTCTATGCTGGGGAAAATATTTAGTACTAAATTCTTCCCCGCAAAGTCGCACAATTTTTTTACCGCTAAATCGGTGCCTACCAACTCAAACTCTTGAGCCAAGCTTCCAATTTCTGGTAGTGATCCACTCGTATTTATTTCATTTCCTTTTAATGTGATAGTCGCCATAATGGTTTTTCTAATTTATTTTTCTTTTTGTAAATCTAATTCTATTCCCTAAAAAGGCGGTCATTTATTGCTTTGAAATATCGGTATTTTTACTCCTAACAACCCTCAAACTTATCAAATGACCTTTTTCATAAAATATTCAATGCAATATTGAAGAATAATACAGATGCAGTTGATAAGATCATAAAGAGAGGTGGCGCTATGAATGTTCTGTGCGACTTCGGGCATTAAAGTTCAATAGCAAAAAAAAGACATTGTTACCAAACTAACTCCTTTACAATATGCTGCGATTCAAGAAAAACTGGAAGCGTTGAAACTATTAGTCTCGTATAAAGACAGTATTGTAAATTTTGAAGAGAAAATCAGCCAAGCTTTTGCAATCTCCATTTCCTCTGAGAATATAAAAGTGATAGATTATCTATGGTCTTTTGTGTTTCCATCTTCTATGACTCCATAACCAGAATTGAGGTTTTTGAAGAATTATTTCTTCTAGAGCCTTGGTGTGCGTTTCGGTGATTTCTCCTTCTTTTGTGTCTTTAGGGTGTTCAAAAAGAACATTGTACTTCATAGTGTAATAGCCTCTTCTAACTTTTTCAATATGAGCATTGATAACAGGAAGGTCATATGCTTTAGCGCTTTTTTCAGCACCTAATAATACCCCTGTTTCTTGATTTAAAAACGTAGTCCAATAAGCGGTTCGCGGATTGCTAGGCGATTGGTCCGAGCCCATGATGAACGCTCTATATTCCCCTTCACTTGATTGAGCAAATTGTCTAACCGCTTTATTCATTGGAACCATTTTAAGTCCGAATTTCTCTCTAGAACTACGCATTTTTTTATCAAAGTACTTATTTGATAAAGGTTTGTAGATACCAATGCCTATGTGTTTGTGATATAATGGTACAGCTACCACCGACAATTCCCAAGCGTTATAATGTCCGCCCACAACTATCACATCTCTGCCTTCCTCATAATATTTATCAATGAGTTCAGGGTTTTGAATTACCATGCGCTTCTTCACCATTTTCTTAGACACGTTGAAGTTTTTGACGCTTTCTACAATGATGTCACAAAAATGTTGGTAAAACTGTCTTTCAATTTTTCTAAGTTCTAAAGATGAAAGGTGAGGCAATGATCGTTCAAGGTTTCCTCGAACAACCTTTTTTCTATATCCAAAAACGAAGTATATCAGTAAATAAAAGAAACTTGAAATACCGTGCAATATCCAAAGAGGTAAAATGGACAATGGAAGAATGAAGATGTAATAAAGAATTTTACTTCCCACTTGAATTAAAACTAGGGGCAAAATTAAGTTAAATTCTTGTTTTAAATTCAAAACGCTCCAAGTAAGGAACGTCAAATTCATTTATTCAGGTTAAAATCGTTCGCACCTTAATCTATATTTCATACACATTACCCAAAAGATCCGCTTGAGAAATTTACTTTTCCCTTTTCGTTAAGCTTGGTTTGCTCGTACTAGTTTACGCACTAAAACAAGAAAGTTTCTCAATAGTTCATCGAGAGAGTCACACACAATTCTCGATTGCTCAAAATCGTGATTGATCAGCCAAATTTGAGGATGTTCAATGCTATAAAAAAGAGTATTTCCCATGCGGTCTGAAGCGAATGGAATGATCTCTGGTGGCATATTAGCAGTCCATTCATTTTGTTTGTCGAATAGAATTTCCTCAATGCTCCAGAATTGTTGGATGTCGGGTAATTCGGATTCGGCACCTTCTACTAAATTCGCTAATATCGGTGTATGGATATTGCCGATTGTTGTGATTAATTCAACATGCTGACTGGATAGTTTAATACCGTGTTTAGCTTCTAATTCAAGAATTTCTTGAGAAGTAGCCTTGACGGTGTCCTCGTTTTTATTGAAAATTCTCTCAAATTCTATTAGCATCTCTTTCATGGAATATTAAATCTAGATATAATAAAGCGGTTTTAAAACTTTATACGCTGTGTTGTTATTTAGAATTCCTTTTTTGAGCGATAACAACATATCTGGTAGACAAACAGGTGTCGGCTTCAGCTGGAATGAGCTCCATAGAATAAGCGTCAAATAATTTTACTTGGCCACCAAATGCATCTTCAAAGTATTTTCTTACTCGGTGCATTGGAGGTAAAAAACGCTTGTGTTTCCCCGCATAATTTACCGCCATTTGTTCACCAGAAAAGTCCACATTGATAATTTCACTTTCTTGAAAAATCCTTCCTTGATCTTCTATTAACCTTGGTGTTCGGAGCGAAACAATCTTCTTATCTGCGGAATAAATAACGTTCGGATACCATCGGATATGGTCAGGTGTTATAAAGTCGCCTAAAAACCAACCTCCTTTTTTAGTAATGCCAGCCGTCTTCGATATGGCTTCTTCCAATTGCTCATAATCGATATAATGAAATACGTTCAAACCGCTATAAGTAATGTCCCACATTTTAACAGATGGATCTAGTGTCAACACATCTCCTTGTTCAGCGTGTATTCTTTTACAGGCCTCCTCAACCATCGATTCAGAAATATCGATTCCATATAAGTTGTCGTAATCAACACCCATATTATCAATCATATACTTTTCGATTAAAGCAGTTCCAACACCTATCGAAATAATTGATTTTGATGATATATCGGCAATGAAGTTGTTTTTAAAGAACAATAAATAGTTAGACATAAAATTATCTAACATGGGCTGACAGATTAACGCATCATACATTTCAGCATATTGGTGAAAATGGTCATTGACCTTGGGGTTGTCCTTTAATTTATCTTGAAATGAGGAGGCCTCTCGTAATTCATTGTTCAAGTTTTTCCAATAAATTGAGTTTTGAACATGACCGTTTTCATCGGTGAATTGCTGAAGCTCATTTAAAAACCCAGGAAGTTGTTCTATAGAATAGGTTTGTTTTAACCTAGACTCAAGTTGACCCCCATCGCTATCCGTTGCTTTTTGAATTTTTAAAAGTCTTCGGGAGAATTCAACCATGTGTCGAAGCCGGGTATGAAAGTCACTTTTTAGTCCTGGTTCAACAGAGTTGATATCGGTGTCCTTTAACCCATAAAACACACCTCCATCATGTCTCTGAATTTGACCCTTATCTAGATCAAAAATTCTGGAATCTCCGGTGATTTTACTATTGTTTTGGTCTACACCGTATATATGTAAACTTGCAAACGGATAGTCTTTAGTGGGGTTTCCCATTTGATGAATTAAAGAATGACTTACGCCTAAAACGTCATTTGAATCGACTTGCCATCGAGCTAACGTAGTAAGGTGATCATCTTCCATTCTGAAAGTAGCATGTTCTGCAGGTCCAAAGATTTGCACCGCCCCCCAGATGGTATTGCCATGATCGTGAATTGTTGAGAAATCTCCAGGTTTCCAGGACATGACCATGAGTTCGAAATTTTCTCCTTGGTAAATGAGTTTTCTTCCATAACTATCCTCCGGAGGATGGTTGAAATCATGCCACGGAGTCAAATCTTCGGCTTGCACGTTAGCTTCTTTAAGAAGACGAATTAAACCCGAAGGTTTTAAACCCTTTTCTACTTTTAATTTTGAAATGAGCCCCTTTAAAGGTTCAGCGATAACTGCTGCTTGTGATTCTGCCATTAACTGTGATGTCTTGCTTTAAACTTTGCTCGAAAGTACGCAGAATCGGCATGGTAAGCGAGGTGCTTTAATTTTTGTTTGAACTGCTTAATCTGATTACTTGCTGGCTCAATTATGTTCTTGATGAGATGTTAGGTTCTCCGGCATCTGTGCAGCACATGCCTTTTTTTGAAGACTATCTGTGATTTCCGAATTAGTAACTAGCTGATAATCAGATTAATTTATTTTTGAAATTGTCTTAGAGTTTGTCAAAATCCACGGATGCTACAGAACCGCTCAGAATGGTTGTGACATCTTTACGTGGATAGATGGGAACTCCTATTCCATATCCAACTCATCGGCCACGGACACACAATTTGCTTGTGATACATTTACTTGAATCAATGGCAGTAATTACACAGCTGATAATACCACCGCTACGCACACTTTAACTTCTTCAGGTGGATGTGATTCTATTGTGACGCTATACTTATCTATGAATTCGGTAAATACTTCGGTACCTCAGGTTGATGAATTTTTGACGGCCAATGAAACGGGTGCAAATTACCAATGGCTATTGTGTCCTGCAATGACACCAATAAGTTCGGCTACCGATCAATCGTGCATAGCTACTTCAATTGGCGACTATGCAGTTGAAATTACAAATGGAACCTGCATTGATACAGCCGCATGTATTAATGTCGCAATAATAGGGATTCGCGAAAATAGAATTACGGATCAAATTAAACTGTTTCCAAATCCGACCAATGGTAATTTCACTTTGAACTTAAATGGACAACATCAATTTATTTCTATTACCATGACAGATTTAATTTCCAAGCAAATCTGGTCTTATTCATACTCAGGCGCTGAGTTCTTACACTTATCGATTGATGAACCCGCTGGATTGTATTTACTAGTTATTGAATCTGCAAAAGAAAAAACGGTTATTCGAATTGTAAAAAAATAATCGATTCACTACTATTATAGAAGAAGCATTTGTATTTTTCTCCTTCTTATTCTTGTCCATATAACCGCACGGCTTTTTATTTTAAACCAAATTAATCGAAGGTGGTATCATCTCAAGTTTAAGAAGGGAACAACCAATTTGGTTGGCTAAAACTCTTATTTAAACATGAAACTCAGCTTAGTTCTAGTAGTAATCGCTATTTCACTCTGTCTTCCAAAGATTGGAACGGCTCAAATTAATCAAGATAAACTAGGGGCTTGGTACATGTACTTTTTTAATACAACTTTCAAAGAAAGTCCGTGGGGAATTCAAGGAGACATTCAATTCCGTAACTGGAATTTAGGTGGTGATCTCGAGCAGCTGCTGATCCGTAGTGGGTTGACGTTCAAACCTAAAACTGCGGATATAAAATTCACATTAGGCTATGGAAACGTTACTACTGGGGCTTATGGTTCAGGTAAATCAACAACCTCAGAAAGTAGAATATATCAGGAAGCATTATTCCCTGTTCGATTTGGAAACCGCTTCTATACGAATCATCGGTTTAGGTACGAACAAAGGTTTGTAGAGAATCAGGACTTAAGAACGAGGTATCGATATAACCTGTTTATAAATGTTGCCTTGTCCAAAGCGATAATGGAAAAGAATACAATATATCTCGCGCTTTACAACGAACTCTTTATTAACGGACAACGAAATATCGGAAACAGTAATACGGTGGAGGTCTTTGACAGAAACAGACTCTATGGAGCTATTGGATACATGATTAAAAAAGGAATGAAAGTTCAGCTGGGGGTCATGAATCAGACGACCAATTCCTGGAGCAAAAATCAGATGCAATTGAGCTTTCATCAAAAATTTTAAAAGCATTATAAAGTAAATTAGGACATGAACAAAGAAGCAGGTGCACCCTGTATCGGCAACAAGATAAAATTCTAAGCACTTTAATTGCTTCACATAATCTAGGTGACTGATGGATGAATTGAAAACAAATGAAGTAGAATGCGAAGATCCGAATGTTACTCAATTTCTTGCAGCGCACGAGAGTGAAATTGAATTAATATTTCCGCATTTTTCTAAAGACGATGCAAGCTTTGGAAGAATAATCTTTTTAGAGTATTACAGAAAGCCTGTCAAGCTATTTGTATATCAAGAAAAAGGCGAAGAGCTTCATGTTGACCTTGATTTCTTAATCCCAGAATAGAGAGATTTAGATGCTGACAAGAGGTTTTTTACCTCGAAAATTGACGAGTTTAGGGTTTCGTCTTATGGTGTCGCTTTCTAACAACGAAGTTCACTGCAACTATCTTATGAATATGGGGTATGTGTCTTCAGAAAAACACCCTAGTCGATTCGAATTGGAGCTTTAAAAATAAAAAACGAAACCAAATCTCACTTATCAAGAACACACTAAAAACTTAACTCAAAATGAAATTACTAAAACCCCTAGCAGCAATATTTGTAATACTGGTTGCGCTTAATTCCTGCACTGAAACATCGATTACTTCAGAACCTTCATATACTGCTGACGCAATAGTTGCCGAAAACAACGAAACCGAAACATCAATCGACACAATTGACGCCATTAACACAGATCAAATGAAACTTGGCGCATTTTCTATAAGTCTTAACGTAAAAGACCTTACTGCTTCTAAAGAATTTTATGAAAAATTTGGCTTCTCAGCAATGGGAGGGGCAATGGAAAGCAATTACCTCATCATGAAAAACGGAAACTCAATTATTGGACTTTTCCAAGGAATGTTTGAGAACAACATTTTGACTTTCAATCCAGGTTGGAACGAAAACGCTGAGAATATGGAGAGCTTTGATGACATTAGAAAGATTCAAAAACATTTAATCAGTGAAGGGATCGAAACCGGACCGCAAATTGACTCATCCAGCACCGGCCCAGCAAGTATGATGATTACAGACCCAGATGGAAACGTTATTTTAATGGACCAGCATAGGTAGTTCTCTGTCCACCGCTAGAGACTTAATGTAGTTTTTACAATTCTCGGTACTGTTAGTCTAAAACGACTATTGTTCTATGGAAAAGAAAAACAAGGTGTTTGTCGTAACGAGTATAGACGGTTATATAGCAGATAAAGAAGGGGGAATTGAGTGGTTACAAGCTATTCCAAACCCAGACAATCTTGATATGGGTTATTCTGAATTTATGTCTCAGGTAGACGCTCTCGTTATGGGAAGGAATACTTTTGAAACCGTATGTGGGTTTGATATGGATTGGCCCTGCCAAAAGCCAGTTTTTGTATTAAGCAACCAATTAACCACTATTCCAGCTGCGTATCAAGATAAAGTAACGCTGGTAAAAGGAGCATTAACCGATATTATTGAAGGTATTTATAGAAAAGAATGCTACAGCCTTTACATCGATGGAGTGACAGCCATTCAAAATTTCTTAAAAGAAGATTTAATAGACGAAATAACCATTACAACAAGCCCAATCATACTAGGAAGCCGAATTCCATCGTTCTCTGAGTTAGTCAACCCTCTGCATTTCGAATGCGTGAAATCTAAAATTTACTTGAAAAAGCTGGTCAAAATCAATTCAAACGATTGAAATGAATCTTGAATTGTGAGAATTAAATCAACTTATAAACGATTCATCTCTCTTCTTCTTTTCTCCTGTTCTTCAAAGTAGATTTGGATTACCGTAAAACATCCGCCTCTTTTTAGCTATGGATTAGATTTAATTCTTATGACCTATATGGTCGTAAATAATCGACAAGATTCAAGGGACTTATGGCAATTTTGGCCAACGATTCCACTATTTCATCTCTTTTTTACTACGAAAACCCCCTGTTTATAAATTTTTTTTAAATAAAATTGACAGGGCAGAAAGTGAATGTTTCGAACGATTATCGCTCAAATAATATTTAGCTGTACTCTTAATATCTACGAGCAAAAGTCATTTGCCATACAGAGCGCACGAAGAGGAGAAACTGGAGTACAAATAATAGGCTGTATTTCGAACCAGAAGCAAAATAATTTACTCTGCAGGGTCTTATTTTCTGGTCACGAAAAGGCAAGAATGCTTGAGTATTAGAATTCGAACACTCAAGCTAAAACCCTCACCAAGAAAGGCTTTCGAGCTAGTAACTCAATCTTTTAGCCCTAGGCAGATGCCGTTAAAACAATTATGTTTTCGGGGTCAATCGGGAGACCTTTACCTCAAAGGAAAAGTAGTCTTCATTTCAATAGTTGCACGTTTTTGATTAAGTAGGTTCAACGTTCAAACTACAAGTGTCAAGATTTTTATTTAGACCTATTTAACGTAAGTGGAGAACAACTTTTAAACCTCGGTTGAAGGCACAGTAATTGGAGTGGGAATAACGAAGAAAATGACTGATTTTAAAGAAACTTGTGCTGATTCAATAGAAAGGAGTACATTTGACGCTTAAATTAATATAATTATTATGAGTGACGGTACAGTAAAATTTTTCAATAGTGCAAAAGGATTCGGATTCATCACACCAGATGACGGAGCTAAAGATGTATTTGTACATCAAAGTGCATTAACCAGCGATATCGCTGAAGGAGACAAAGTAACTTTTGACGTTGAAGAAGGTCAAAAGGGTCTAAACGCAGTAAATGTAAAAGTGGTATAAGTACTACTTTTTAACTTATTTGTATTAAGAAAGCCTGTCTATTAGACAGGCTTTTTTTTGTCCTATTATTAAATAATCC
>JBLIOB010000142.1:0-10096 GCA_047639575.1 Parvicellaceae bacterium | reverse complement strand
CTTTCAGAAAATGGAGATGGAATAACGCCAAATAGAAGGTTCTGGGATTATGTAAACCTTCACGTTTACAGTTCGATAAATTATCAGAAAGCGGAGCGGCATATTATGCGGATTCTGAAGCAAAAACTTTCACCAAAATTGTATTACCATGGAATTCATCATACTTATGATGTTGTTGAAGCTGCCGAGCGTTTAGCGATTATGGAGGGAGTTTTAGATGAAGACATTTTTGTATTGAAGTCAGCGGCTACATACCACGATGCTGGGTTTGTAGAACAATATGATGCTAACGAACCTATTGGAGCGAGAATGGCTGCAGATATTCTGCCTAAGTATGGATATACACCAGAACAAGTTGAGATGGTGTTTAAATTGATCTATGCTACGATCATTCCTCACAACCCTCAATCGCATTTAGAAGAAATAATCTGTGACGCTGATTTAGATTACTTAGGACGTGATGATTTTCCTGAAATTTCGGATACACTGCGAGTTGAACTTAGAGAACACGGTAAGATCAACTCAGATAGGTTATGGGATGAGATTCAAGTTAAGTTCTTGACAATGCATAAATACTTTACGAAAAGTGCAATCGATCTTCGTCAGGACAAAAAGGAGAAGCATCTTGAGGTCATTAAGCAACGCTTGATAGAGGATAACTATAAAGATTAATGCTCTTTTAGCCCTTATTTATAAAGGCTTTCGAACCCAATTTAAGTTGATTTGTACAGCGCAAAAATAACAACATGCGATTTACTCTTTCCTTGCTGGATTCTCCCAACTATGAATATTGAACATGGTCACAACTGTATCTGCAGCAGCCATAGTTCCTGCTAAGTTGAAAACGCCCAACCGGGGCCTCATTGCTGTGTCCGAACTTGAATTGAGAATTTGAATACTGTCTGCTTCACTCCAACCTAAATTAATAGAACACTCAAGCGCCAATCGATCCGCATCGTCTTGATATGAGTTAACAACTGATTGGGTTGCAACGCAGGATGAAGAGTAAATTTGCGAGTTACCTACAAAACAAAGGACAAGCAGTGAAATAATAGAGAACATTCTTAAAACCAGCAGGGTACAATTTACCAATGATTAGGCTGAAAAAAAGGGACATAAAAAACCCCGATTAAAGCAAGTTTAATCAGGGCTTAGAAAATCAGATAAATTATCTGGAGAATACTGATCCGCCAGTAGACGAAAGGTCTTTTGCGTTAACGGTAATAACCGGTAATTCTGCTTCATTCGTAATCATGTTTTGTACGTGCTTACCACCACCTTCATTCATAATCACAATCAAATCCGCATCAACAGATTTTGCATATTCCAATACTTGAGCATCGAAATTACCTGATTTCTCCGCTACTTTAGTATCATGCTTAACACCTGCTTCAGATAAATATTTGTGAGCAAAAACGATGTTATTTTTCACCTTAGCCACTTCACTCTCTACTCTATCTGCAATGATATGTACCCTTGAATTGAAATACTTTGCCATGTCTACTACTACTTCAAGCTTTTGCTTGGAGTGAGAACCTAAATCCATAGGAACAACAATGTCATCATATCCGGATTGCTTAATTCCTTTATTCTGTACAACTACAAATGGAACTTTAGATCCGGTAATAACCTTAAGCGCATGACTTCCAGTTAGCTTTTGCCATCCTGAAGCACCATGAGTTCCCATAATGATCAATTCAGCACTTTCTTCAGCTGCTGTTTGGGCAATATCTTCAAAGATACTTCCTATTCGAACTGCCATTCGAACCTGAATCGTTGAGTTAGAGGCAGAAATTATTTTTGCTTCTTCTGCAAGCTTTTCTTTTGCCTCAACGACCTCGTCAGCCTTAGCAACAACATGCAGTAATACAACTGCAGCATCAATCGTTTCCGCCAACTTCGCAGCATGTTCCATTGCGACCCTTGAAACAGAAGTAAAATCAACCGGTACTAGTAAACTTTTCACACTCATTTCCTTGAAATTTTAATCAAATGTACTTAATTATTTATTCGAACTTGAAACCCGAAAGCCATCATTTCTAATATTAGTAAAGAATTCCCACTTAATCAAGTTTCTGCTCCTTCAATATCGGCTAACCCTAACCTCTTGTCAGCGATTGGATTGAATTTTGCAAAATCTTTTGTAGATTTCCTCTTACTGACAAAAATTAAAACAATGACCAGTCTTTCATCCAGATATGTCTACACCCTTTTCGAAGATCTAAAGGACCACGAAATCCTTATGTGCTACTTTGGGAACGTATCCTTTAAGATTTCAAATCATCTCATAAACACCCTTAAAGAGAACCTTGATTCTGATAAGATCGAAAGAGTCATTTTTAAGCGCGTCTATTCTAGCTTTGTAGAATGTATTGAGAATATAACCAGACACACATCTGAAGATAAAGAATCTGGAGATAGGTTTGGAATTGTAAACGTATCTAGGCAGGATAATTTTATTGTCATACATAGTGGAAATATGGTTCGGAATGCAATTATTGCAGACCTAGAAAACCGAATAGGACCATTAAAAACGAAATCACAAGTAGAAATTCGAGCAGACTATCAAAAGCAATTGGTGGAAGGGGAACTTTCAGATAAAGGAGGAGCCGGATTAGGAATGTTACAAATTGCACTGAATAGTGAAGGCAATTTGGATTACACATTTCAGGAAGTAGATGAAGAAAAGAAGTTTTTCTTGTTAGAAGTTAAAATCAAAATGTCATAGATGAGAATCATTTTTGTTTTCATATTATCAGCATTGGTCAGCTTAGCATCTGCTCAGTCTATAAGCGAATTGAAAGATCAATTATTAGATGCAACTGATAATAATGAAAAAGCGAATCTTGAAAATTCGATTGCCGAGGGCTATATGGGCAAAGGAAGTTATTCAAATGCAATAGACTTTGCTGAAGACGCTATTGACCATGCAGAAAAGGCTAGCAATAAAGGGGAAGAATTAAGAGGAAATATCAACGGTGGAAACGCGGCAAAGAAATCAAAAAAATATAAAGATGCGATTGCTTTTTATAAGGATGCGGCTGACTTAGCCAAGTCTTCAGGACAGAAGAATTTAGTAGCATATTCTTATGAGTCCATCGGCTTTGCTTATTCAAAACTAGATAAAGCCAATGAGTCAACTAAGTATTATGAAAAATGTTTAGAGGTTGATAATTATTCAGGGAAGAAAGAAGCAGCTGTACATAAATCCATCGCTTATAATTATTATTCAGAAGGAGACATTAAAGAGGCGCTTGATGCATATAAAAATGCGGATAAACTGTATAAGTCAGATTCGGATCCCGCAAGTCATTCTAGGATGTTAATCAACATGGGCAATGTTTATGCTCAATATGGGGATTTGGAAAAGGCTATTTCTACTTTAACCCGAGCCAGCAAAATGGCCAAAGATAATGGCGATAACAGCACTCACAAAGCGGCTGAAAAAGCAATAGAATCCATCTCGAAAAACAAATCAAATAAGGAAAATCAGATTTCAGATTTTGATGAAGACAAGATAAAAGAGAACGAAAATTACATCAGTGATATTGAGCGATCAAACATGAAATCGTTGGATGAAATAGAAAACTTGAGCATTGAAAACCAAGTGAAAGAACTGAAAATTCTCAACTCTCAAAACGAGCTCTTGCTTCAAGAACAGAAAGCAAAAGAAGCCGAACAGGCACTAGCTACAAAAGAGCTAGAGAACGCTAAAACATCTGCAGAGTTAACAGCGTCTGAATCAAAACTGGCTGTGGTTGCTGCTGAAGGCGCGAAAACCATGGCTTGGTTAATGGGTGCAGGAATAGCTTTAATATTAGTAGTGGTTTTGGCATTAATGGCAGCTAGAAACAACAAGAAATTAAAGGTGAAGAATGTTCAAATTGCAGCGCAAAATTCGGAGTTGGACAAAAAGAATAAGAACATTACAGAGAGCATTAATTATGCACGGAAAATCCAAAATGCGTTACTAGCAAGTAACTTGGTTTTGGCTAAAGAATTTCAAGAACACTTGATGTTCGCTAAACCAAGAGACATTGTTTCAGGAGACTTTTCCTGGTGCGATAGTAATGGAACGGATACAGTTATCGCATTGGCAGATTGCACAGGCCACGGTGTTCCGGGAGCGTTAATGTCGGTATTAGCGATTAGTAGTTTAGAGAAAATTGTGAAACAACAAGGAGCGAGAAACCCTGCTAAAGTATTGGCGCTGCTAAATAATGACTTACACAGCCTTTTTGGTCACAATAAAACATCCATTGAATTAAATGATGTTGGAAAAGAGGCCTTAGTCAAAGATGGGATGGATATTGTGGTGATTCGTATCAACAAAGCCACTAAAAAGTTAAGTTTTGCAGGATCAAGAAATACGATGATCAAAATTTCCGGAGGGGAGTTAGAAGAATTAAAAGGGAGTAAAACCCATTTAGGATACCACCAAGGACACGAAGATTTTAATGAGCAGGAAATGACACTTAAAAGTGGAGACGCTGTTTATCTATTTTCTGATGGTTTTTATGACCAGAAGGGTGGTGAAGAAGGAAAGAAATTTTACCCGAAAAGATTTAGAGACATGCTAATCAAGCATGGAGACGAATCAATGAAGGACCAGCACACGAGTTACGAAAAAGTACTTGCAAACTGGAGCAAAGGACAAGAACAGATTGACGATATATTGGTATTAGGGGTTAGAGTCTAATATCTAAAATTGAATTATAATGAGAGCACTTAGCATCGGACAAACGGACAGTTCGCCATTGGTTGAATTAGATTTAGAGAAGGAGGTTTATATTTTCAAAGGGGAAAGTAGACCTGAGGATGTGTCGAAATTTTACGGCCCGGTTATGCAATGGTTTGAAGATTGGGGAGGCCAGCTTTATTATCGCGCACAGCAGTTTGGTAAAGACCAAAAACACACTGTTCAATTTCGTTTTGAGTATTTCAATTCCTCGTCAGCCAAATACATTATGGATCTCATTTTAAAAATTAACGAGATCAACAATTCTGCTGAACATATTAAGATTGACATTGAATGGGCTTATGATGAAATGGACGAAGACATAGAAGACGCTGGCCGTGAGTTCGAAGAATTAACTTCCGTGAAATTTATTTATAAGCCTTTGTAGTTTTTTGGAATCGAGCCCGCAACCGTGAAGAGATTTCTCGGCTCGGCTTCGCCTCGCTCGAAATGACTTGGGCTTGCCCGTAACCGTGAAGAGATTTCTCGGCTCGGCTTACGCCTCGCTCGAAATGACCGCTAGACAGAACGCGGTCTGTCTAGCGGTCATTTCGAGCGTAAAACGCGCAGCGTTTAAGCCGAGAAATCTCCCGCCATTCCCGTAAAAGTCAGCGACATATTATTTCAGCGCGTAAATAGAATACGATCTAAAACCTTATTCTACGCCTCATGAGAATATTCTTCGTGTACATAACAACGAATAAAAATGAAAATGTCATTTACGTTGGGGTTACCAGCGATTTAGTAAAAAGACTAAAGAGCCACCAAGCGGGAGACTCAAACTTTACAGGGAAATACAACTGTTACCATCTTATTTACTATGAATGTTCCAAGAACATTGTCAATGCAATTGCGCGAGAAAAACAAATCAAAAGGTGGAGCAGAGCTAAAAAAGAGTTCCTGATTAAAACGAGAAACCCAACTCGGCAAGTTTTGCGGCTAGATGTGCTTGAGACATATTCTGTTCAGGATTTCAAAGACCATCGGGGGATGACCGCTGATGGTTAGGGCCCGTGACCGTAGGCAGATTTCTCGGCTCGGCTTACGCCTCGCTCGAAATGACCGCTAGTCAGAACGTGGTCCGGCTAGCGGTCATTTCGAGCGTAAAACGCGCAGCGTTTAAGCCGAGAAATCTCCCGCCATTCCCGTAAAAGTCAGCAATATGCTTATCCTTATTAGCAAGCGCCCGATAAAAACGAAGAAGCGCTTGAGAGCTCAAGCTATTCGCAAGAATGAAACGCATTGCAGAAAATGGATCAAAAACATGGGAGAATTGGATTTCAAATAAAGATGACATCCTAGAAAATGGACTTGGTAAATATTTACCAAAATAGCGATTCAAGCAATAAAATTCTGAACGTTTATAATGTCACGAGCTTTTCGGTTGAATTCACTTTTTTTTATTCTACATTTATATCACAGCCCAAACCCAGTATCTTTAATTTAGTTTTTGAGTTTAACAGGCCGACCCGGTTCTGTCGCGTCTGTTGATTTTGACAATTTCAAAAATAACATTTATTGATTACCAACTAGTTAGCGATTCGAAAATCACGAATACTCTTAAAGAAAAGATCTGTTTTTAACAGATGCGACAGAACCTTTGAGTTCCTGTCTTACTCAGGATAAAGAGTTTGATAAATGCGCTCTCGATCACCTTTAATAACCTTACCGTCAAGGATTAAAGTACAACCAATTTCAATCAACTTTTTTGGATCTTTCAGGCTTGAATTAGTTACCGAAACATACGCCACATTATACTCCGGTTTCTTTTGATAAACTGTAAAGTCAATCTCAGTGTTTTTAGTTGTAATGGCATCCACGTTTATTGAGGATGAATCTTTAGCAGCAACTGCAATGAATGCATTCTCAACATGGATCGTTTTCACGATTAGGTGAGACATTTCTCCTGCGCTTAAGGCTTTATCTCCAATGTTCATCAACTTGGCATTATCGATCTTAATTTTGGATCCAGAGAAGTCTAATGCGTCATTTTTAGCATTATTTACGGTGATGTTCGTAATTTTTCCTTTTCCGAAATCAATGTCCAGCGCGTCAGATGCACAGCTGTCTATTGTAACGTTAATAATATCAAACTCACACCTTACTAAGTTCAGAGCGTCTTCTGATTTGGCCCCTTTGAATAAGCAAGCGTCTAAATGGACATTGCAGTTGTAAAAAGTGACTGCTCCAGTCAACCCCCAATTGCCTTCATTTGGAGCTGAAAGAAGAAGGAAGTTGGTGTTTTTAAATACCGTTTGATTCGGAGCATTTTTAATTAACACCCCTCCTGATCCGTTGGAAGAAAACTGGATGGGAGACCCTATTGTTCCATTCGCAAGCACCTGACTTTCGCAAATAATATTAGCATTGTTCAGCTTCACCTCAGTTCCGGCTTCAATGATCCATTTCATACCCAAATCTGGAATAAAGAGGTTTTCATTTAGTTCTAACCTTTTGTTTTTAAGCTTTATCGTCATTGCAGTTGAATCAATATCGAAATAGTTGCGCTCGAATTTCTCGCTAAAGAAAGTATTAGAAAACACATCCTGTTTTATAAAGACCTTGGCTTTATATTTTACAGTATTTGTAGTTCCCATTATACGAGAATAGATTTTGATTTTTTTCCCGTTGCTTTCAATTGAATCAAATAGAACGGTAGCTTCCACGATTCGATTCGGAGCAAGAACCAGCTGAATATTTTTAGTTATTCCGTTGTAACTAACACTGTCAATTTTAATAGGTAAGTTGCTAATAGACCGAAGAGATAACAATTGGTTTTCGCTGTAATAACAGCCATACAGTAATTCTTCTTGATTAAAATCTTCATTGATGTGTTGGATATTGATCATGAAATTTTCAGGATTAAAACGTTCTTGGAAATTTTGACGAAACAATTCAACTTCACTTGCTTTAATAACGTTTGAGTACTTAGTCAAACAGTCTTGGATAAAATCATTTTGGGCATATTCCTTCAAATAAGAAATGTACTTGCCAAGGAAGGCCTCGCTTTGTGCCAAAACAAAGTGTAGCGGATATGCTTTTTGATCATAACAGAGCTCCCCAAATCGCTGCGTATGCCTTTTTTCAACATCTAGTTTTACTTCATATCGATTAAAACTATTTGGGTCCCAGGCAATAGGCTCAAACTTGTCGTTTACAGGATTGTAGTAAAGCTTTATGTTTTGACATTTATTGGAATGATGCGACAAAAACACATCACACAAAGCATAATATCGGGCATATTCATCAATATTGAAGCAAGCCGAAACATCAAGGTTTCCTTTTACTAATTCGTTGTATTTATTAAGTGCCCTTGCGTAGTTTTTAGATAAGTTTGGTGATTTTAAGCTCTTCTTCTCTTTGTAGGCAACTAGCTCTGGAAATAGATGAGGGTTGTACCGATTTTGGCCATCAACACAATCGTTCTTAAACCTTAGTATTGGGCCTTCTCTTCGAGACGCAGACTCTAAAAGCTCTTTGGAAAATCCTTCCTGTAAAAATCGTAAGCCGGCATATTTACCATTCAGGTAAAATTTAACCAATTCGATTTTATTGGAAAGAAAGTCTTGGTCTTTAAAGCACTTGTAAAACAGAAACCCATAATAACCACTTTCCATGGATGGCTTTATGATAGAAAGTTTCCTTTTTCCATTTACTGCGGCTCCTTGCTTAATGTTAATCCTGAGGGTAGATTCAGCAAGACTTCGATTATAATTACTTGGCATATCACCTCGTAATCGCAAATCAATATTGAAAGTATCACTGTTTAAAATGGCATTGCCTTTAACATATTCCCATTGCCCTGAAGTGAGCAATTGAGATTCTCCGATGAGCAAACTCTGGATTCGATTGTCTCTTTGTGATTCAATATCTGCCAAAGAACTATCAGGAAGTTCAATGTAAAATTCATTGAGTTTTAATTCATCCGTTGAGCTTGAGGAGGTATAAAGGCCCATGTCTTCTTTTAGCTGATCTAGAAATTTATCTTTTACATATTCTCTTAAAACGTAATCGTTTTGGACCCTTTTAACGAAAATGTAAGTCGGAAATGCAAGTATGCAAAGAATCAGAACAACCAATATGAGGAAGACCCGTTTCAATTTTATTTTTTTCCGAAAAATTTTCATTTCAATAATCAGGTGGTAGGAGCGATTTAACTATAAGAACAAATTTATCCTTAAATTTGAAAATAAGAATTATGTCTTGAATTTCTTTTTATTCAAGACCGAGCCAGGCCGTTCGACCAAATGGCTGCAAATGCGTCCAGCTCTTCCAGTACAGGTACTTTTTTGTTCTCTATTATATATTAACGATGGCAGTTTTCAAGGTTGGAAATACCTTAATAATTACTGAGGCCTTAAAAAACACACACATAAATTCAAAAGAAGTGAAACCAATGCATTGAGTTTTATGCGTTGCCCATTAAATGTGCGGGTGTAGAATTAATTAATCCATACAATTTCCCAATAACAGACTCCCCTGATATGATAATGGTAGATACGGCTATGGAAACATTTTTCCGAAAAGTGGGATTGAAAGACCATCAAAAATTCTATGATGAGTTAAGAGGTTTGTCAACTCAGGGTATTGTATGGGGCATAGAGGGTAAAGACTGGATTCAATTGGCACAATCACCTAGCATTTATTCGGGTCTTGATCTCATTTTGAAGAATGGCGGAGTATTTAAAGACAGAGATTTATATAATTATGTTAATGGCTCATGTTCACCAAATAAAATTTGGGGAGATAAAACCATTAAAAAAGAAGAAGTTTACCCTCAAGAGGTACTGGATAAAATTCGTTTATCATTTCCGTGCTTCATTTTTGTTGGTCGTTACTTTAGAGGAGAAGCCAGAAAAATATTACCACATTTTACAGCATCAAAAAGGGTGGTAAGAAACTGCTTGGACTTAATTTCTGACTCAGAAATTAAATTATTACGTTCAACAATAAAACCCCAAAAGACGGCTCATTTTCGAGGATGGTTAAATCACGTTCAAAGATTGGAAATGTTAGATGAATTGAAAGATTCGCAAATCCCAGGAATTTTTAAGTTAGGAGAAAAGGTTCTGTCGCATTAATTCGTTCTAAAGTTAAAGAAACTACTTTTGGGTTGAAAACTCAAGAGGCATGTTCAAACACCATCGTTACCCAAAAGCAATAATTCTTCAAGCGGTCTATTTCAAATTGAGATTTACCTTAAGTTATAGAGATATAGAAGAATTACTGCAGATAAGAGGTGTTAATGTTGATCATTCTACCATTCAAAGATGGGTATTTAAGTTTTCTGCAATAATAGAGAAGAATATGCATCGAAGGAAATTCCAAGTAGGAGATAGTTGGAGAATGGAAGAGATT
>JBLIOB010000141.1:0-10147 GCA_047639575.1 Parvicellaceae bacterium | reverse complement strand
AAATTAGACGTTCTAATCTTGATAGCCGATGACTCGTTTTCAAATTGCGAGAAATTTAATATTGTTAATGAAGAATCAACAAGTACGTTCGAACTTGTGATAACTGATAATGACACTTCAAAAGTGGAACTTGCATTATCTTCATATATGGATGTTATTAAAGGCGCTTACAATATTCGAGTAATAGAAGAGCCACATGTGGTTAAATAAAACCATAGGAGTTTTAATTCTTTTCATTCTTTTAGTTTCATTTCAAAAGGATAAACCAGCTTATACACTATTTACCAATGGTGGTAAAATTGCAAAATTCGATAAAATGATCGCGGATTTGGCGGATGCGGACATTATTCTTTTTGGAGAATATCATGACAATCCGATTGCACATTGGCTGCAGTTAGAGGTTACTAAAAGTCTTCACGCTAATAATTCAATCATGTTAGCTGCTGAAATGTTCGAGGCAGATAATCAAGATGAATTGGACGAATATTTATCAAATGACACCTTGAAGATTTCAGAAATAGATTCAATGAGATTGTGGCCAAATTATAGAACTGACTATGCGCCATTGGTAGATTTTGCTAAATCAAATAAGCTTCAATTTATTGCTTCCAACGTACCTAGAAGGTATGCAAATAGTGTGTATAGGGGAGGGTTTCAAGCATTGGATACTGTAAGCGAATTAGAAAAGACTTGGATCGCACCTTTGCCAATTAAATATGATCCGGAACTTCCTGGATATCAAGAAATGTTAGCAATGATGGGCGGGCATGGTGGTTTGAATCTGCCAAAAGCACAAGCTTTAAAAGATGCGACCATGGCCTATTTTATTCTGAAAAACAGAGGGGATAAATTGTTGATCCACTATAATGGAAGTTTTCATTCCAATAACTTTGACGGGATTTACTGGCATTTGAAAAATGCTAACCCTAATTTGAAAATTAAAACGATAGCAACTGTTTCACAAGAGAAATTGTCAAGATTAGAGTCTGAAAATAAGAAGCTAGCAGATTATATTATTGCAGTTTCAGCTACTATGACTTCTACTCACTAATTTTTACCGTTGCATATTGGCATAACTTTTGGTAAATTGATGTCGGAATTCCACGAAGGAAAAGGCTTACTCAGATGTTATTTAGGTCCTCCAGCTGACATCGAACAAATCGAGAATAAATTATGTTTACTTCTAATATGAAATCATTTAAAAAATTAAGACTCTTTTTAATACTAATAGTTGCGATTGGAACCAGCTACGGATTTTATTCTGCTAAAGAATCTATTGATGCAGTTGATGTTGCAGCTGATCATTCAAAACTCGATGCGCTCTTAAAGAAACATGTTAGCTCTAGTGGTAAAGTAAATTATGCTGGATTTAAAACGGACGTTGCGTCACTTGATGCTTATTTGAAAAACTTATCTGCTAATGTTCCTGCTTCAGGAGCAAGCAAAAATGATAAGCTTGCTTATTGGATGAATGCTTACAATGCATTTACTGTAAAACTGATATTAAATAATTATCCGGTGAGTTCAATCAAGAAGATCTCCTCCGACCCTTGGAAAGTGAAATTTATTAAGCTAGGCCAAAAGACATACGACCTGAGTACAATCGAACATGGCATACTTCGTAAGATGGGCGATGCTAGAATTCATGTTGGGATTAATTGCGCTTCAGTTTCATGTCCTAAACTAGCAAATAAGGCATTTACAGCTGCCAATGTGCAAAGTGAATTGACTCGATTAACAAAAGCTTTTATAAAAGACAAATCAAAAAATCAAATTTCAGCCAACGAAGTGAAGCTTTCAAAAATATTTGATTGGTTCAAAAGTGATTTCGCTTCTAAAGGAACATTGATCGATTGGATTAATAAGTATTCAGATGTGAAAATTAATGCCAAAGCAAAAGTCTCTTACCTGACTTATAATTGGAATTTAAACAAATAGTTAAGTGCAAGAAAAAACTCAATCCTTACAGAAAAGAGGAAGTGAATTAGCTCAAGTCAAACGTCAAATGGAGGTTCTTACATCTTCGATTGATAAAACTTGCTCTTTCAGCAGTAAATTAAAAGAGACTGATCTTTTTCCTTTAAAGTCAACGGGAGTTGAGATATTGCAAATCAATCTTGGTTACATGTGTAATCAAGTATGTGAACATTGTCATGTAGATGCAGGTCCCGATCGAAAAGAGATCATGACTAAAGAGACCTTAAATCATTGCCTTCAAGCGATAGACAATTCTAATGTAAATACGGTTGATTTAACTGGCGGTGCTCCGGAAATGAATCCTCATTTTAAATGGTTCGTAGAGGAAGTCAGCAAAAGAGATGTGAAGGTGATTGTAAGAAGTAATCTTACCATTTTAGTAACGAACAAGAGTTTTAGAACTTTCCCAGAATTTTTCAAAAAGCATGGGGTAACAGTTATTGCCTCTATGCCATGTTATACGGAAGAAAATGTAGACAAGCAAAGAGGTAAAGGCGTCTTTGGAGATTCTATCGAGGCCTTATTAATTCTAAACAAACTCGGCTACGGAATGGAGGGCAGTGGTTTAGAACTGAATCTAGTTTTTAATCCAGGTGGTGCTTCATTGCCAGGACCGCAAGCAAGTTTACAAGCAGATTATAAAGTAAGGTTAAAAGAGGATTTCGGTATTGAGTTTAACGAACTGTTTACGATCACGAATCTTCCAATAAGTAGGTTCTTAGATTACTTATTAGTGATTAAGAAATACGATGAATACATGCAAAAATTGGTGGAAGCGTATAACCCGCAAGCAGCAGAACAAGTAATGTGTAGAAATACCGTATCTGTTGGTTGGACTGGAGACTTATACGATTGTGACTTTAATCAAATGCTTCTTCTAAAAATGGACCCGAAATCTGCATCCAATATTAGAGACTTTGAGTCTGAAAATTTAGACGATAGAACAATAACCATTCATCAGCATTGCTTCGGTTGTACTGCAGGAGATGGATCAAGCTGTCAAGGTTCTTTAACTTAATAACTTCGCTTTGCAAAAAGCCTTGTTTTAAATTTGCACCATAAATAGTTTAAACAAATTGTGCTAAAATCAATCTCCAATAAGAAGTCAACAAAAAACCGGTTGATCGTGTTCATTAAGAATTCGGAACTAGGTCATGTCAAAACTCGCTTGGCGAAGACTGTTGGAGACGAAAATGCTTTGCGTATTTACAAAGCACTAATTGAAAAGACTAAAGAGCAGATTAAGGATGTTAAAGCTCAAAAATCCATTTACTATTCTTCGTACATCGATAATTACGATCAGTTTGCATCTGACGAATATGCAAAGAGATTGCAGATGGGAGATGATTTAGGCGAGCGAATGAAAAACACATTTGAAGCTGCTTTTAATCAAGGAGCTGAAAAAGCCGTTATAATTGGTTCAGACTGTTGGCAATTGACCGAGGAAGTGTTGAACGAAGCTTTTTCTGCATTGGATAAATCGGACTTCGTAATTGGCCCTGCAGTGGATGGAGGCTATTATTTAATGGGGATGAGTACATTTATTCCAGAAGTGTTTAATGAAAAGGAATGGAGCACATCAAATGTGTTAGTTGATACTTTATTGGATGTACAAAACAAAGGGTTGAGTCATCAAATCTTAAGAACATTAAGCGATGTGGATTATGAAGAAGATTTGCCAGAGGAATTAATAGCACTGATTCAATGATAAGTGTGGTTATTCCAACATACCAAGAGCAAGAATCTATCGAGCCGTTCTTAACTTATTTGCTGGAGAATCAATTTGGCTATATCAAAGAAATAATAGTTGCAGATGCAACTAACTGCCAAGTAACGAAAGAGATTGTTGAAAGGAAGCAGCTGAAGTTTATCCACGGACGAAAGGGGAGATCAATTCAGATGAATAATGGAGCACATGAAGCTTCTGGAGGTATATTGTATTTTCTTCATGCAGATAGTTACCCTCCAAAACACTTCGACCTGGCAATTGTGGAAGCAGTGAAAAATGGTAATGGTGCTGGATGTTTTTACATGGGATTTGATTCAAATCACATTATTCTTAGAACATTTGGTTGGTTCACAAGGTTCAAAAATTCTTGGTGTAGAGGTGGAGATCAATCCTTATATATCGAAAGATCATTGTTCAATGCAATTGGGAAGTTCGATGAGGACTTTTTAATACTAGAAGACAGTGAGATTATTCCTAGAATAAAAAAGGAAACGAAGTTTAAGGTGATTCAAATTAAATTGACCACTTCTGCCAGACGGTATCGGGAAAATGGAGTTGTCCGACTTCAATTTTTATTTGGCATAATTCACGTTGGATATCGCTTTGGATTCTCTCATAATTCGTTACTTGCGTTTTATAAAAAACATATTTATTAATGATTGATGAAATTAAAACTACCGCAGATTTTCTTAGGTCCAAAGGGATTACTAACCCTGAGATTGGAGTTGTATTGGGAACTGGATTGGGAAATTTAGCTGAGGAGATTGATGTTATTGCAGAAGTGCCTTATTCTGAAATTCCAGGATTTCCTGAAGCGACTGTAGAATTTCATGCAGGTAAATTAATTTATGGTTCAATAGCGAATAGAAAAGTGCTGGCCATGAAAGGCAGATATCATTTTTATGAAGGATATACTATGCATCAAATTGTATTTCCGATTAGAGTGATGAAAATGCTTGGGATTGAATCATTATTAATATCGAATGCAGCCGGATCCATAAACTTAGATTGGAAGAAGGGAGACTTGATGATGATTTCAGACCATATCAATTTGTTCCCAGCACATGCTCTAAATGGGGCGAATATTGATGAACTAGGAACTAGGTTTCCAGATATGAGCGAGGCCTACAATAAAGGTTATAGGTCTGCGCTAAGACAAATTGCCAGAAGAGAGAACATAACTTTGCATGAAGGAGTTTATATCACTGCCCAAGGACCGATGTTAGAAACTCCATCGGAGTATAGATTTTTAAAAATTGCAGGCGGAGATGCCGTTGGAATGAGCACAGTACCAGAAGTTATTGCTGCCAATCACATGGGATTACCAGTAGCCGCAATTTCGGTGTTGACAGACGAATGTGATCCGGATAATTTAAAGCCAGTGAGCATCGAAGAAATTATTGCAGTGGCAGGGAAAGCTGAAAAGAAGCTAACCACACTGTTTGTAGGGTTGATTAAAGAAATGAAGTAATGAGAAACTATTTAGACGCAACGAACGATTTGTATAGAGAAGCAGCTGAAACTCCAGATGTTGGGCTTTGCTGTACTACAACTCCTGTCTGGCAATTACCGGGTTTGGATATTCCTGGAAAAATGTTAGAAATGAATTACGGTTGCGGAAGCACTGTAAATCCTAGAGATTTAGTTAATGATCCGACCGTGTTGTACGTTGGTGTAGGTGGAGGAATGGAATTACTTCAGTTTTCATATTTCAACAGAAATAAAGGCGGAGTAATTGGAGTGGATGTATTACCAGAAATGCTGGATGCGTCTAAAAAGAACTTTGTTGAAGCCGAGGAAAAGAATGCTTGGTTTAAGTCAGAATACGTTGACCTTAGAATTGGTGATGCTTTGAATTTACCTATTGAAGATGAATCGATTGATGTAGCAGCTCAAAATTGTGTATTCAACATCTTTAAGCTTGATGACTTGAAGAAAGCTTTAGAAGAAGCCTATCGAGTGCTTAAGCCGTATGGAAGATTAGTAATGTCTGATCCTATTTGCGAACAAGACATGTCAAGCGAATTGAGAGGTGACGATCGATTAAGAGCAATGTGCTTAACAGGCGCAATACCTTTAAAGGAGTATATTGACATGGTTACTAGCGTAGGGTTTGGAACAGTTGAAGTTCGAGCGAAAAGAGCCTATCGAATTTTGGACCCTAAGAATTACGCAACAGACGAATTGATTTACATAGAAAGTGTTGAAGTTTGTGCGATAAAGGATCCTATGCCTGAAGACGGACCTTGTGTGTTCACAGGTAGAACGGCAATTTATTATGGTGATAAAGAAGTATTTGATGATGGTAAAGGCCACACATTACTTCCTAATCAGCCAATTGCAGTTTGTGATAAGACTGCGGGAGATTTAACGGCTTTAGAGATGCAAGATATGTACATATCAGGGCCCACCTTTCATTATGATGGGGGAGGATGTTGTTAAAAATTAAGATAAGAATTATATTATTATCCATACTTTGCTTAAGCTATACATCGTCAATTGGTCAAACAAGGATCGATGGGAATTTTGCATTTCAAACTGATCCAGCTAAAAAGTATTCAATTTACGTTCCAAGTAATTATGCGCCCGGTACACCCCACACGATGATGCTTGGGCTACATCCATTTAATACATCCAGATGGAATGGAGAAAGTTGGTGCGATAAATTAATCGGTTTTGCAGAAATGAATGGACTCCTATTAGTTTGTCCTGATGGTGGAGCCGATGGAAAAATTGACGATGCCATAGATACTGCATTTACCACTGCCATAATAGACTCAATGGAAATATGGTATTCCATCAATCCTGCTAAAAAGTAGGTAATGGGCTTTTCTTGGGGAGGTAAAACAACATACACATATGGTTTATTAAGGGCTAGCGAATTTGGATGGTTTCTGCCTATTGGAGTAGCGATTTCTGGAACATCAGAAGTAAATACAACACTGCAACAAAATGCGGTTGGAAAGCCAGTTTACATTATTCACGGAGGTTCAGATTCACCTTCATCTAGGTTCTATCCAGTAAGAGATTCGTTGATAAGCAAAGGAGCGATTGTAGAAACTAATTTACTTCCCGGAGTAGGGCACACGGTAGATTTTGCAAATAGAGATGCTGTTTTAACAGTAGGATTTCAGTGGATTGAATCAGTGAATTGCTTAGCTCCGAATGGTCTTAATATTCATAAGATCGTCCAATTTAATTCTTATCCAAACCCAATTTCCTCAGGTGGGAATTTAAAAATTGAAGGAGTAAGTTCCTTGGATGAAATAGAAGTGTTGATGTGGAATATTTCAGGAACGACCGTATACAGCTCAAATATATCAGTACAGAATGGGACTTTTAGTTTTTCTATTCCTATTGATTTGCCACAAGGGAGTTATTTCATTACAGCAATCGTTAATAGAGAAGTAGTCGGGTCCCAACAAATTATTGTTAAGTAGATACTGCTTTTATGAGTTGGCAAGTTTATTGATATATTCGCTCCATGAAAAGGATATTATTTTGTTTAACAATAGTCGTTACACTATTAGTTAGTTCTTGTAGTATAAAACAACACGTTCACTTTAAAAATGATTGGTCAGGTTCTCTGAGTTATGATATAGATATGGGCTCTCTGCAAGATATGATGGGAGGGGATTCCACGGCAGGTGCTGGAATCGGAAGCGTATTAGGTGATTCTGGAGAATTTACAACAGCAATGGAAGCACTTAAGGTCAGTCCAGGACTAACAAATATCGTGGTAGAAGAAGATACGGTTAAAGGCACTTTTCATATTGCCTTTGATTTTGCTGATTTGGCAACACTAAATGACGTGATGAGTGGTTCGGGCCTCGGAAGTCTCTCAACAAGTACTAATGAGAATAGCGATCATACGTATTTTCTACTTAAAAAGAACAAACTAACCTACAAGATGCCGCCAATGGATCAAACTTCCGATGAAGAAATGGGGCAAATGGATGGGATGATGTCTATGATTACATTTGAACTTAATATATCGTTCGATAAAAAGGTGAAAAAGATTAAGTCAAAAACGAATGCAGTTATATCTTCAACGAACAAAGAAGTCATTTGGAAACCCGATTTTGAAAAATTGTCTAAAGGTGAAGCAGGAAATGAGATTCAAATTATTCTTGAGAAATAAACGGGTTGTAAAGCCAGTCTCCGCTAGGTTTAAGATATCCAACTTTGCCTAGTTTTTGTACTTGAATTACCTGGCCATCTAAGAACGAGATCTTTTCGTATTCCGCATTTAGAATCATCCCTCCATGATTATTGTATAATCCATAATGGCGAGATTCTTTGGCGGCAAATAAATTTTTACCGAGTGGTTTAATATCTAAAAATGAAGAGGCAGAAAGCTCATCTCCGTCCGGATTAATAATTACCCAAGTTCCGTTGTATTTGACGCAAGCGTATCCTTCAATAAAAGAATAGCCGTCTTGATAAACAGCGTTTAATCCATTTTTAAACTGTCGATTGAGATATATGGTTCCTTGATATCTTTTACATTTAATTAGTCCGTTTTGAATAGGGTCAACATCGTAAAAATTGTCTTCGTATAAAATGTCCCCTTTTGAATTAACAAATCTGGAAGTATATCTCCCTCCGAATCCAGCGTATATATCAGGAGCTACTTTCACAATATGTGCATAGTGGCAGGAAAGAAGTTCTTTTCCTTCTCGGTTGTATAGACCTTTTATTTTATTGAGTTTAACGAGGTAGGTAGAATCATCAAAATCCAATATTTCGTGATACTTCGTTGGGATTATCGCATTTTTATTTAGAGTTATTAAACCAACGAAACTGGCAGATTTAATAACTATACTGGAGTCTAACAAACTGGTTCCTACGATGTTTTTAAGTTTAATTCTTCGGTTATATTTTTCGTTGACAATTATAGTACTCCTTCCTTTTTGAAAGAGAAAATCGCCCGTATTTTCATTTACATCTACATAGCTGTACTTATCGTTAGAAATTAACTCGCCTTGACGATTGAACATTGCTGTAGAATTTCTTCTAGTTGCTAAAACATAGCTTGGAGTAACCTTAATATTATTATACACTTTCTTGAGTATAACTAATCCCTCAATGTTTGACAGGCCTTTTTTTGATTTTTTCCCGGTCACTACCATCCCATTTTGGAAACTAGAAATCTCTTTAAAAACAGGATCTGCAACAATATTACCCTGATAATCTGCCACGCCCCATTTCTTCTTTCTAAATAATATGTGATCTCCAAGGGACTTTGGAGCGGATACAAATATCGGCTTCGATTTCCACGTCAAATCAGGAGATAGGATTCCGTAATGGGCGGCTTTGGCGATTAAATCTCCATTGGTATTCACATAGATTGATTTAAATCCTGATTTTCTTGTATGAGCTAATGTGTCGATTAATATAGTTCGATTAGAAGGGTTATTTGATACAATAACTAACGTGTCTTTTCCAACTATTCTTGAATTTACAGAAGCATATTGAACAGGCACAATTAATGAGTCGAAGTTAACTGCTCCTTTTTTGTCTCCATTTTTAACGACCCCGATTCCATTGTGGAAGTCACCAACTTCTTCAAAAGCCGGTTCTATCACTGTTTCCCCAAGGCTATTTAAATATCCGAACTTCACTGTTTGCGTATTAAAAAAATCAGACCCTACCATTTTATGATAGATCGGTGGAAAAACATTAATAAAAGCACTGTATGAGATGTTAGAGTGGCCTTTTTTAAAATGTGGTTCTTTTAAGCTACTACTTTCTACGCCATATGCTCTTCTTGCTTCTTTCGTATGATTTGCAAAATAAACTTCTTTTTGTACGGTATTGAATGCAGAGTCGATGATGCTGATTCCTTTTCTACTTAACATTCTTAGGCTATAACCTACTTGATCATTTCGTTTGTTCCAATCATAATAAGATAAATTGTAAACTTGGTTTTGAAGCGTTTTTCCAGTGACATGGTTGATGATGTCGAATCGCATTGTATAATTAATATGGTACTTAATAGGAAGTGTTTTCCTCGAACCAGCATCTTTAATTCTCATTCGATAGGCAAACGAGATACTATCATTTAAAACTTGAATCTCCAAATACTGCGGTTTTAAGACTACAGAATCTTGGATTTTTAATCCCCATTTTTTTGCAAATACGATCTTGCCTTTTCTTTTAAGTGGTATGGAATCGAGGAACCAGCCTTTCTCGGGACTAGATATGGCCATACCAAATATAGAGGTGCCAACCGTTCTGTTAGCGCTAGGAATTTTTTTAGGGAATACCATCCGAGATGATATTTGAATAAAATTAGTGAAGATTTTTTCGTCTGTGATATTCCCTTTTGTATCAAAAGTATACTTGGTCATTGCATCTTTCGCGTATAGATAACTTTTAAGATTCGTGGTTTTGATGTTATCGTATTTCAATCGCGTTAGCACCGTACCAGCTTGATTG
>JBLIOB010000140.1:0-10222 GCA_047639575.1 Parvicellaceae bacterium | reverse complement strand
ATGGCAACTCCTTTATAACTTATACCACCGATCAAGGGCTAGCGAATAACGTAGTTTTAAGTATCGCAGAAGATAAAAGCGGAAACCTTTGGTTCGGAACAGCACAAGGGTTGTCAATACTTACATTGTCTGATATGCCCGAAGGTGGTGTCGGGGTGGGTGAGCGGACGTCTGTCTCTTATGAGAAATTAATACGAACTGTTATTTCTATTGATTTTCCAGACAACTACATCTGTGCACTTAGATTTGATAATAAAGAAAGATTGATTATAGGTACCAACTTTGGGTTGGCAGTTATAGAAACAAAAGAAGTAGGTCAGATTATAGCTGGAAAAGATCTTAAAGAGTTTGAAACGTATAATCAATTTACAGGCTACCCAATACGTGATGTTAATGCAGGGACAAATAATGGAGCTATGCACGTAGATAGTGATGGCATACTTTGGGTTGGGCATGGTAGTAATGGTGTTGCACGAGTAGATTTAGATGCGATAAATAAGAATAATGATGCGCCTAATGTTGTTATTAATAAAGTAAGTTTAAAAGGGGAGGATGTTTGTTACTACAGTTTAAAGTTGGAAGTTAAAAGTTTAAAGTTGGACAGCAGTGTGCTTGGACAGCAAGAAGTAGCAACTTACGGTAAGGTGCTGAGTCAAGCAGAACGAGACACGTTACAACAGCGTTTTGAGGGCATAACATTCGATGGTATAACTAAGTTTTACCCATTGCCAGAGAACTTGGTTTTACCTTATGCCCATAATGCCTTAACTTTTGAGTTTAATGCCATAGAAACAGGGCGGAACTTTTTGGTAAATTACCAGTTTGCATTAGTTGAAGGAAAACACACCCCTAGCCCCTCTCAAGAGGGGAACTTAGACTGGAGTCCTATTACTAAAAAGAGCGATGCAACATTTAACAACCTTTGGGAAGGAGAATATACCTTTTTACTAAAAGCACAAAGCCCTTGGGGAATATGGAGCGAACCTATAGAATTTAAATTTACCGTATTGCCACCTTGGTATAGAACATGGTGGGCGTATTTGGGGTATGCAATTATAGGTTTGCTAGTTATTTGGGGATTGATACAAATGCAAACTAAAAAATTAAAAGAGGAACAAAAAGTATTGGAACAAAAGGTAGAGGAAGCGACTTCAGAATTAAGAGTTCAGAGTGATGAATTAAAAGTTAAGAATGATGAATTGGGGAATAAAAATGCAGAAATAGAAAGTGTTTTAGTTGAAGTGGAAGCAAAGAATGTTGAGATTGAAAAACAAAAAGAGGAAGTTGAGAAACAAAAAGAACATATTGAAGAAGCCCATAAAGAAATAACGGATAGCATAGACTATGCAGAACGTATCCAATTCAGTTTCTTGGCAACCAAAGCAATGCTAGATGAAAATCTTGGAGAGCATTTCGTTTTCTTTAGACCTAAAGATGTAGTAAGTGGCGATTTTTATTTGGCAGGTACTTTGTCTAACGGAAATTTTGCTATTGTAAATGCCGATAGTACAGGACATGGTGTGCCTGGCGCAATTATGAGTATTCTAAATATTACTGCGATTGAAAAAGCAGTAGATGTTGGAATAACTAGTCCTGCTGAAATATTTAACAGTGCTCGAACTACAATTATAGAACGTTTAAAGAAAGATGGAAGTGAGCATGGCGGTAAAGATGGCATGGATGCCAGCATCGTTTGCTTTAATGCAGATAAAACCAAAATGACCTACACCGCAGCACAAAATCCTATTTGGGTTATTCGTGATGGTGAAGTAATTCAGATAAAGGCTGAGAAGATGCCCGTTGGTAAACATGATAACGACCACGTTCCTTTTGTTGGGGGAGAGTTCGACCTACAAAAAGGGGATATTGTCTATACCTTAACCGATGGTTTTCAAGACCAATTTGGAGGTCCAAAAGGTAAAAAATTCATGATTAAAAAAATGAGAGAATATGTATTGTCAATTTCCCATTTGCCAATGCAAGAGCAGTATCAAAAATTAGATGAAGTATTTTCTAATTGGAGAGGTGACCAAGAACAAGTGGATGATGTCTGCATAATTGGCGTAAGAGTTTAACGAATAGCCAATGGAGCAGTTTACCCTGAGCTTGTCGAATGGGTAATTGGCGTTCGGGTATAGTAATCAGGTCAAGGTGCAATGCCGCAGGGCGCATGGGTAAAGCAAGCTCTTTCGATTTTTGCTTTATCTTTTAAAAACAAATTATTCCAAAGAAAAAATGGCATGTACTTGTTCGATCGAGGGCAATCAAAATAATCCTCTTTTTGCGAGGGCGTTTTGGACTTGTCAGAAAAAACAACCAATGAAATCAGATATTATATTAGCAGTCTTGATGCTAATGCGGGCAGGTTCAATGAACTAATTCGTGGGCATTGGGCAATAGAAAACCCCTTGCACTGGACCTTAGATATGACTTTTTCAGAAGATAGATCAAGAATCAGAAAAGGAAATGCAGATGAAAACTTTAGTACCATCAGGCGAATTGCTATAAATACCCTGAAACTCAATAAATCTAAGGGAAGTATGAAAGCTAAAAGAACAACAGCAGCCCTAAGCGACCAATTCAGGGAGATGCTACTCAAAATTTATTAAGCGATTGCCCTGGCTTATTCCTGCTTGATGTCTTCGTTCAAAGAACCCTTCGCTTGACTTGGAGATAATGAGCTAACTTTTTCTTCTGCTTTTTTGTGAAAAAGGGTGTATTGTCTTTTCCCAGAAGTAGAACTACAACAACTGTCAACATTGACTAAAAAATGTAAGCCGGTCTTTCGAGCAATAAATAATCGAGTATTCATACCGAGGTTCCATCCATCCTCCTATGAATGAAAATTTTTCGATTCGTTTAGATTTATCCAACCACCCATAAGGACTAATCCCTATTTTGTGTTTACCTAGATTGTAACCAACGAAATTTATCAAAGAATCTCGGTTTAGTTGACTGGGCTTATATACTCGAAAGTGCTCAAAAGATACTAGTCTAGAAATGGTAGTGTCGTCTGCAGCTGAGGAATACTGGCTTTCTTTGTGCTGAATTGTAAAAGTGTCAAGTGGGTTCTCAATGTTTTTCCATTGACCTTTGAACTCACTATACGTCTAGCCCTGAGCTATTGTACTAATGTTTAAAGTGATAAAGAGTAGAGTCAACCCTATTGGTAAGATGTTTATTATGAGCCTCATTTACATCGAAAATGATATAATAGAATCAAAATAAAAAGGTGGAATTAGAGAAGTCGAAGTTTGAGCAAGTGATGAGGCTTAAAACTGGATTTTTTAAGGGTTTAATTCTCAAAAACCACTTCCAGCATATCGGTACGTAGAAAGTCTTCAGGAGCAACCATAGGTTCTGCATATGGAATTTTTGAAGCGTAGCGCTCTTGCAGGATCTTCTGGACTAAAGGAGATGTAAGATCGTAGTCTTGAAGTGGTCTAGTCTTGCACAGTTCGATGTTACTGGCCTCGTACGCCTTCCATACCAGTTCAGAACAATAAATTTCTGTGTCATCCCAATTGAAATAGATGTCATATGGCTTTCCTAGCTCTGTCCTGCAATAATTGGAGAGTTGTTCATGATTGATCGTTCCATTTTTTAAACGTAATACTACATAATGACCTTCTTGGCTAGATTCTGTAAAGTCTGATATCGATGATATAATTACTGGTCCAACAGCCTCACAAATTTTTAATTCTCCATCCTGGTCCAGAACAATTCCACAGTGCGAATATTGGCTATTAGTAGCGGCTTTAACTGCTTCACATTGTAAAGAATTGGATGCTTGTAAAATGATATCACCTTCCTGGTATTCAAAGACTTGATTTTTGTTAACCTCAGATATTGGTTCAGATAAACAGCTAACAGAAATAAATGAAACTAATAGTATAAGTAGACTAGCTTTTGCAGCCTTCAATAACCACAACGAATTCTCCTTTTGTAATTCCTTTTTCAAAATGTTTGAGTAATTCATCTGCGGTTCCTTTAACATTCTCTTCAAATTTCTTAGTTAATTCCCTAGATACCGAAATTAATCGAGTTGGGTCTAATTCGTTAACCTCTTTTAACAACTTGAGAATGCGATGAGTAGACTCGTATAGAACCACCGTTTTGTCCAAGCTCATAATATGGTCAAGTTTGGTTTTTCTTCCTTTTTTGGTTGGAAGAAATCCCTCAAAGTAAAATCGGTCTGAAGGTAATCCAGAATTTACAAGTGCTGGTACGAACGCAGTTGCTCCCGGTAAACATTCTACCTCGATATTTTCTTCTTTGCAAGCTCGAACCAATAAAAATCCAGGGTCTGAAATTGCTGGTGTGCCTGCGTCAGAAACCAATGCAACATTCACTCCGCCTTTAATCTGCTCCACTATTTCAGCCACAATATGGTGTTCATTGTGCATGTGATAAGAGCGCAGAGGAGTTGTGATCTCGTAGTGATTCAAAAGCTTTTTACTAACTCGAGTATCTTCGGCTAAAATGATGTCAGCATTTTTTAGTACTTCCAAAGCTCTAAGCGTAATGTCGCCTAAATTTCCTATTGGGGTGGGTACAAGTACTAGTTTAGGCATTTGAAAATTATATCAGTTGTTGTTTGAATCTTATGATCGAGTGAGCACAATGTAATCTTGTAACAGTGTTTTTAAAAAACTTAGTTTGTTTTTAGGGGTCGCTTCAATAGAAAGCAAACGCTGAGATTTTCTTGCTAATTCTACTATCAATGCTTTGTGACGTTTGTTCGGGAACCTTCTAACTCGGTCTATTGCATTTTTGATTAGCAACATATCATCATCTGTAAAACTGGTTACCTGCGGATATTGAGGTTCATAGTTTTCAGCTGTTTTAATCGATAAGATGTCTTGGATTGAATAACTAACTGAAGGCCTCAATTTAATTACGCAGGTGCCTGCTACCATATCTCCAATTCGCTGATTCCGATCTGAACTTGAGGAAGTTAAGAATCCGAATGATCCCGCAGACATCCATAAATCGATTAACATGAACGATCCTCTTAGAAAATAATCGGTAATAGAAGGCACACTTCCATCAACTTTAATGACACGAGTACCAGTTGCCATTTTTCCAACTGTTCTTCCTGAAAAGAGATATTCACTTAAAAATCGGTAAAAGAAAACAGGGATGAATAATATCCCGACTAGCACACAGCCAATTAATGCGACTATTATGTAGCCAAAATAAGATGCTTCAACCGCATCATTTGAAGCATCCCATGTAACAGCGCCTGGTGCTGAAGATGCTACCCAAACAAAGATTAGAGTTGCAATGTTAGTCGCAATTGTGGAGTAAGCGGTTACAATTGCTAGGTCGATTAGAAGCCCCAAAAAACGTTGGGCAATTGACCCAAGCTCATATTGAATAGTAACATTATTGGATGTAACAATGTCTATCGTTTTCACTTATCTCCCTTTTTTTTGTTAAAAGCCAATGTATGTATTAATTTCTAATTATTATTCCCTTTCTTAGCTTAGCAAGGATAAGCGCTACATGAAGGAAACCTCATTCATCAAACAAAATAAGCAAAAATGGTACAAGTTTGAGCAAATGTACCAGCAAAATAATCGAGACCCAGATGAGCTGAGTAACTTGTTTATTGAGCTTACGGATGATTTAAGTTATGCGAGAACCCACTATCCAAAAAGATCCGTTAGAGTATACCTTAATGGACTAGCTCAGAAAGTTTACGATCGACTCTATAGAAAAAGAAGAGATTCATTTAAAAAAGTGATTCAATTTTGGACGACAAGCGTTCCTTTAGAAATGTATCGTGCTAGAAAAACTGTGTTGACTTCCTTTATCGTGATGGCTATAGGGTTTTTAATTGGCTGGGTTTCTACGGTAGATGATCCCTACTTCCTAAATGTTATTTCGGAGTCCAATCGAGTTGAATACGAAGAAGAATGCATTGCCGAAAATAAACCGATCAGCGTCTATCAAACGCAAGATGAATCTACCATGTTTTTTGAGTTAGTGACCAATAATATGAGGGTCGCTTTTACCGCATTTGTCCTGGGGATTCTGATTTCAATTGGCTCTGGGTTCTTCATGTTTTACAATGGGATTTTATTAGGGTCATTCCTGTCTTTTTACAAGATAAAAGGATTTCTAATGGTAGCAATGATGACCATTTGGCTCCATGGAGTATTTGAAATTTCGGCTATAATAATTGCTGGCGCAGCGGGCATTACCTTGGGTAATTCCATGTTGTTTCCGGGCTCTATGTCAAGGTCTCAATCGATGCTTTTAGGTGCAAAAAGAGGGATGAAAATGATGATTGGACTTTCTCCATTTATGATTGGGGCAGGCTTTATTGAGGCATTCGTGTCGAGATACGGGCCAGACATGCACCCAAGCATAAACATTCTAATTATAGGGGTTTGTTTAGCAATGATCATATTCTATTTTGTGGTTTATCCTTTCATTGTTGCCAAGAAGCATAACTACGATCCAAAGCTGGAGGAAAACCCAATTTTCATTCAGGAAAAAACCATAGAATGGTACCGTCTAAGATCATTTCAGGATATTTTTAACGACACATTCGTGTTCTACAGAAAGGGTTTGGCGCTCTTCGGAAAAGTTTTCATTTTTATAATTGCGCTATCTGGCGTTACTGTTTTCTTTTCTTTTTCGCAAAGTCAATTTTATGATTATGAATTAGAATGGTATGAGAAATTTGCCGTGGCATTTAGCTTTTCATCAGACTTTAATCTGGGTGTCTTTATAGCGCACATATTATTGCTGGGCACTAATTTTACGGCTGTATACCATTCTTTATGGGTATATAAACGGAACGATCACGAATCAGAAGATTTTCGATATTGGATTTCCTTCTTTAAATTTTATGGCAGGAATGTTATAAAAATACTACCATCCGCAGCTTTGATTATTGGGGCAATTTCGTTTCTACCGTGGTATTTTTTAATTTTATCGATCTTCTTGGTTCCTCTAGTATTTAATTGGTCGCTACCAGGAATAATGGAAGATAAAAAGTTCTTCCCCGGAGTTGGCAGAGGGATGAAAATTGCCAGTAAAAGCTGGATGAGTGGAGTAGGGATTTTCTGTTTGTTTCTAGTTCCAGCAATTTTAGCAGCATTTTGTCCTTCACTTATTATAGAAATATTTAAGACACAGGTGCTCGGATGGTTTATTGAGACCCAATCGCAGAGTCCGGATTTTGTTTACAATGTGGTTGATGGCTCATATTACACAATGATATTCCATTTTATTACACCATTGTTTATGCTTGCTTTTGGCTTTTTGTATTTCGGGACGGTAGAAAAGGAAGAGGCATTTGGAATGTTTAAAAGACTAGAATCTTTCGGAGAAAAAAGTAGAGTTTACGAAACAGCAGATGAAGGGGAGTATTAGCGTCATATTGATTTTTTGTTCTTTGATTAGCTTTTCGCAATACGGCTATGATAATGATTATATCATCTATGATGACCCGTCTGACGATTACACTGAAACGCACCAAGAGTATCTAAAAGAAAAGTTAGAGATTACCAAATTCGATCGAGAAGAGTACGAGAAGCTTAAGAAATTAATGATCTTGAAATCAACTGGTAGAGTGGTGATTGACATGGATAATGTTGATCCGAATTTTGATCCAGAAAGATACTTTGAACAAAGACCTGGTGGAGGTGGCGGAGGCTCAGGAGGAGGAAATGGTAATAGCGATGGTTATTATTATGAGGATTGGGATCGGGAATACGATCCATCTGAAGGTGAATACGCAGAAGATTGGTATGAATACTACGAACAAGATTACCGCCAATATGAGGACCATCAAAAAGCGGATAAAAGGGAAGTAAAGAAAAAAGAGGCTGAACATAGCACGCCTGAATCTAGAAGCCGAGATCCAAAACAAGATGAACAATCAGGAGGTGGCGGGGGCCTTTTACTGATATTATTGTTAGCCTTAGTTCTGGTTCTAGTTATTGGGTTTTTATTCTTTGGTAAAGATTCGGATAGAAAAGTCCCGCAAACTCCTTTGGAAGATTTAGCTCCTACTGAGATTCCAAAATCTGAATTGGAACTGATGCTAGAGAAGGCTTTGGCAAATAAAGATTTTAGAAAAGCAATTCGAATTTACTTCATATTCATGATGAAAGATTTATCCGAAAAAGGATGGATCGTTTGGCAAAAGAAAAAAACCAATATGCTGTACCTAAGAGAAATGAAAGGCAGACCACATTACGATCAATTTAAGCGAGTGGTTAGCATTTATGAAGTGGTATGGTATGGGAAAAGAGAAGTGTCCGAAGCAGACTATAAAGCTGTCGAGCCAATGTTAAAACAAACTTTAGTTGATCTTGAGAATCACAAATAGATGAAATCTTGGATGAAATATGGTGTTGTTGCGTTAATCCTAATTGGGTTCACGATGCTATTCTTTTGGTGGTCAGCTCCACCATCGCAAGAAGAACTGCAAGAACAACAGCGGGTTGAAGAAGAATTAAAAAAGAAAGAAAAAGAGAAGCTCACAGCAGAAGAGATATTAAAGAAAGAGGTAGAAGCTGCTATAGAGCGAGAAAAGAACCGAAGACCAATTCCTATTAACCCAGAAGGGACTTATTTAATCCACCATCTTTTTAAAGCCTACGATAAAACCAAGAAAATGAAACCGATGCAATCGCCCATTGCATCGAATTTACCAAAAAACAGTTCCAACGCCTTTCCTAATGTATACATGTTGGTTGGCGATGGAGCTTACCTTAATTATGATGATGCAGACGAGTTAATGAGTTTCGTTGAAATGGGCAATGTTGCTTTTATAAGTGTTAGTGAATTGGATTACGCACTTAAGTCGCAATTGTTCTGGGGAGAAGAATCCTTTACTGAGGTTGACAAGTGCATGGACGTAAATTTTTATCATGATACCATGAATATGATTGCAGATTATCATTGGTTTTATGAAGATGCGCAAAAAGAAGCCTATTCGGATAGTTGGAATTTCTGGAACGTTGAGAATCTGAAATTTGATGAATACGCAGTTCTGTCTTATGCAACGATGTGTGATGACATTGGAACAAATGAGAAAAAGCCAATATGTGTAAGGATTAACATTGGTGAAGGTCAGTTATTTCTTCATGTCCAGCCGGAAATGTTCAACAATCGAATCTTAATGAACGACATTCAGGGAATTGAATATGCGGAAAGAGTGTTTAGTCATATTCCAAGAGGTAATATATATTGGCATACGCTTAATGGGCGAAATTCACATCAATATTTAGCCAGAAAGGGCCGAGAAGAAGGAGCATATGGAGACGGTTCGTCAGGCGGGGACAACAGTAAACGAAGAACTAGTCCACTTCAATTTATTCTAGATTCTACCGCATTAAGATGGGCACTTTACTTACTACTAATAGGGTTGTTATTCTACATTATTTTCCAAGCAAAACGAAGAAGGAAAATCATTCCAGCTGGAGAAAAGAGAACTAATTCTACTGTAGAATTCGCTGATACTGTGAGTGAGCTATATTATCAAGAGCGAAGACACGATAAATTGATAAGGCACTTGGAAGCAGTCTTTATGGATTTCGTGAGGAATAAATATTATATGACATCGGCAAAACCAGATTCGGCTTACATCACTGGATTAGCAAAGAAGTCAGGAATTGAAGAAGAAAAAGTGAAGCAAATTTATACTGCTTTTAACGATGCAAAAAGAAGTGGAAATGTTAACGATGAGTTCCTAATCAAACTGCATGATAATATTGAAAATTTTTATAAAAACTGTAACTAATGGAAGAGAATAACATGCCATCTGATGAAGAAGCAGCAAGCGGTTCAGCTAAGCCAAATCAACCAAATACTGGCAGCACCGAAATGCCAAAGCAACCGGAAATCACTCCAGTCGGGGGTCAAGACTCAGGAATAATTCCGCCCTCTATTCCTGGCTCAATAGGTCAGCAGCCTATCATGCCGTCCGTGCCTAAAGTGGAAGCGTTTAAATCAAGTTTAATTGATTTATCACCCGTTACCAATAAGGTGGAAGAAATTAGAGAAGAAGTTGAGAAATTTATAATTGGGCAATATGAAATGGTCGATTTGCTTTTAATTGGAATATTTACCGGAGGACATATACTACTTGAAGGTGTTCCTGGTGTTGCAAAAACCTTAACGGCAAGAGTGATTTCCAAAACACTTTCATCAGATTTTTCTAGAATCCAGTTTACTCCTGATTTAATGCCATCAGATA
>JBLIOB010000139.1:0-10436 GCA_047639575.1 Parvicellaceae bacterium | reverse complement strand
AAGGTATCTTGGAAAAACATCGTTTGTGAGATGTCATCTGAAAATTCATACCACGTAGAATTTAATGAGCTGAACAAAGGAATGTCTTCTTCTTGCGGGCAAGCCCCCGGATCACAATAAGTTGGCTTGTTACAAGAAAAAGTTACTGCCAGTGTCAGTATAAATATTAGAACTCTCATTTGCCAAAAGATTTAGAACAACCTATCGCGAGTTCATAGTAAATTCTTTGATCCTGAATCGGATTATAACTTGGAACCTGTAGCCTGTTTTGAAAATAAAGTCCAACATGATGTTCTTTTATTTTGAACGAATTATTTAAAGTAAAGGTGAAATATATTGGAGAACGTCTATGAAAGTAAATTTCTTTGTGATCGTAACTGGTAACTTTCCCTAATTCATTGTATTTTCTTTCAAACGCTTTTAATTTTATCGCTACGTTTATTCCTCCTGATAGTTGTAGTTTGTAAACAGGGCGATGAAGAAGTAGAAAGTTCATGTTCAATCCAGCATCAACGGTCAATAAATTTAATTTTTTATAATAGGAATCAACTAGATTAAAATATTGAGAACGCCTTGCATCTTCAAAATAACCGATATATCTAAAACGAATAACTGGATCTACAGAGAATCCGGAATTTCTAGGAAAAGAGTATCTGAAAGCTAACCCATATCCTACGCCAGGCTTGTCGAAAGCATCGGCAAGCTCTTTTTCCCAATAGTAAACTGAGTTGTAATACCTGTAAGAATACGCAATGTCTGCTTCTACATGAAAATTTCCCGTGACCAATTTATCCTGGCCATATAGGTTTAACGAAATGACAGAAATCAAAATAAAGAAGAACGAAAATCTCACGCTACAATTTAATGAAGTTTTTGAAATTCTTAGAACATAATGAGCTAAAGGCTCATTATGTCAACGTAAAGGAGAAAATAGGTTTGTGAGTTACTGCTTAATAAACTTACGTCTACCCGTTAAACGATCACCATCCTCTATTTCGAAATAGTAAAGACCAGCTTGAAGTCTTGAGACATTAAGATTTGCAGTATAAGTCTTAAGCATTACGAGCTTTCCTAAAGAATCAAATATTCTAATTCTTTTTCCTGCAAAACTTTTAGTTGGTGATACATGTAATTTTCCACTTGTAGGAACAGGGAAAAGATCAAAGCTGATTAATCCACTTGTTTCCGAAAGCAGCGTAGTACCTGGCACAAAAAACACTTTTGTTTCAGTGCAGCCATTTTGATCGGAAATTTTAACGCTATACGTTCCCTCGTTCAATTTTGAAAGATGTGCCTTAGTTTCACCATTTGACCATTTAAACGTATGAGTAGACATTGATTCTTCTATATCAACTTGAATCTGGCCGTTTCCATTTCCAACGTCTTGCTGAATATGCGCATGAACAACTCCGACAGAGCATGGAGATACTGATACTTGGGCCTGTATCGTTCCTAGCATTAGGGAGCATGAAACGAAAGTTAAAACTGTTTTAAACATTGATAGTCAGTTATTGATTGTGCAAACTTACTGGTATTCACTTAATTAGTTGTCTTTATAGGACAGATTAACGTTAATAAAGGATAAAAAGTATCCACAGGCAGTTGTGAATAATGTTCGATTAAAGTGCGGAATGCTTCGACCAATATTATTTTTATTAAAACAAAAAAGGCGATCCATTGTTAAATGAATCGCCTTTTTCAATGTTGTAATTACCCGCTATTGAACAATCAATTTGAAGGTAGCAATGCCATCCGTATCTGAAATCACAGATATAATATAGAATCCGCTCGCTTCATTGGTCAAATCAATTATCTCTGATACTGCTGTCACATCTGTGAAATTACTTTTAGCATAAATCAGTTGACCTTGAGTATTAACAATGCTCACATTTAAATGGTTAGCATTGGTTGATTCTACATTTAAGGTAAAGATCCCGTTGTTCGGATTTGGAATAACATTCAACTTCAGATTATTTGCATTTTCATTAATCCCAACGTTTAAAGTTGTGAAATTGTAAATCGAGCTCCAAGCACTTGTATCACCTGGTGCGCAAATCGCTCTTACATAATAATCGTAATCTGTGTTTAGTAATAATCCAAAAAGCGTGTGAGGGTTAGCGGAAGTGATAAAAGTATTTCCAGATCCTGGAGCAAATCCAGCCGTGTCCCATTCAACTTCCCAAGTGGTTGCACCACCATTTTCTGTCCATGATAAATCAACATTGTTCGTTCCAACTGCTGTTACCGTTAGTAATGATGGAATAGGGCAAGAGACAGATGATCCAACAATTTCAATATTATCTAAGCAAATATCACCTTCAAAAGTTCCTGCACTTACAGCTCTGAACTTCACTTGTATCGTTCCGCTAAATGTGGATAGATTAACTGTCTTTAAAAGCCAAGGATCAGTTTGTGCCACTTGTTGTTGTCCCATAATCGAATCAACGGTTGTCCAAGTTGCCCCATCGTACACATCAATGTACAAGTTCCCCATAACGATTCCGAACATATGATAGTAGAAATTTAAGTTGGCTGTTGAAATTCCAGTAAGGTCAATCATTGGAGAATTTAACTCAGCAACGTCACCTAATAAACCACTTGATGCTTCGGTAAAAAAGAAGTTAGTTCCGCTCTGGGCTGCTAATGGCCCAGTTCCAGTTGATGGAGTAGTTCCTGTTCCTGATATGTCCCAATCAAATGTGCCAGTTGCAGTAGCGTTCCAGCAATTAGAGGTGACTAGAGTTGTTGTTGCTACATGCGTATCAACACTATCTGCCCAAGGAGCTGCAAGACTAACGCATGGAGTTAGGAAAGTGTATGCACCAACCCAAACACTTGTATCACCTGGAGCACACACAGATCTTACGTAAAAGTCGTAAGAAGTATTTGCAGAAAGACCGGCAATATTTAGGGGATTCGTTCCTGAAATTGCAGATGTGCCTGCACCTACAGCAAATCCAGCTGCGCCATATTCAACTTCCCAAGATGTAGCTACACCATTTTCAGTCCACCCAAGATCAGCTGAAGTAGCAGTTATAGCTGTTGTAGTTAATGTTGATGGAGCCGGACAACTCGGACAAGATTCTAATCCAGTTGGGATCGTATAATCACCAATATCATTTGGCGTAGCTCCTCCTAGTCCTTCAGAAGCAACTAGTGTTAAGGATTGATCAAATACGTTATACTCGTTCTCAGTAGGGAATCCACTTGCTGTATAGTCTATAGATATGATATCACCGATATTAACGGGTATCAAGGTTGTGTCAGGTCCTGTACCTGCAGCGATTGTCACGCCACCAGCAAATAAACTTCCGTTCACATAAACATCCAGGATTCCTCCATTCCATCCATCTCCGAATGTGTCAAACAACTCAAGTGTGAAAAATCCGCAAGTCCCGGCAGTTGTAAAGGCATTAGGTCCATCCCATAGACTAGAATCAGCAGGGCCACAAACTGCTCTTACATAAAAATCATAAGTAGTAGCTGAAGTAAGACCAGTTAAATTTAATGGATTTGTACCTGTAATAACTACGGTTCCAGTGCCAGGAGTAAAACCAGGAGCACCATATTCCACTTCCCAAGAAACAGCAGTTCCATTTTCGGTCCAACCTAGATCTGCAGAATTAATAGTTGCATTAATGGCGTACAATGCATTAGGAGCTTGACAAGTAGGAGTTTCAACTATAGATATGTTATCCAATGCGATGTCACCTGTGAAAGTTCCAGCGCTGACTGCTCTGAATCTAACTTGAATGATTCCAGTAAATCCTGATAAATCTGTAAAGTGCTGAACCCAAGGATCAGCTTGGGCCGATTGTTGTTGTCCAATTAACGAATCTATTGTGGTCCAAGTAGCTCCATCATATACATCAATGTATAAGCTACCCATTGTTGTTCCAAACATGTGATAGTAAAAATCAAGACTAGGAACAGTCAATGATGTCACGTCTACGAACGGAGTAAATAACGCTGCAACATCTCCTAAGGCACCACTAGAAGCTTCCGTAAAGAAATAGTTCGTTCCGCTAAATGCTGCAAGAGGGCCAGTGCCCGTTGAAGGTGTAGTTCCAGTTCCAGAAATGTCCCAGTCATACAATCCAGTTGCCGTTGCATTCCAACAATTAGAAGTCGCCAATGTGATAGTTGGCAAGTGAGTTTCTACATCGTCTAAGTACGGGGCAATTACTGATGTACAAGGAGTTAGAAATTGGTAAGGTCCAACCCACAAGCTAGAATCAGCAGGTCCACAAATTGATCTTACATAGAATTCGAATGAGGAATTAGCAACTAATCCACTAGCATTGTATGGGTTTGTTGCCGATATGGCTGAAGTTCCTGTTCCTGGAATAAATCCGGCAGTACCCCATTCAACTTCCCAAGATATTGCTGTGCCTGTCTCGATCCAATTTAGATCGGCATTGGTAGTTGTAATTCCTGTTGCAGATAAAGTAGTTGGTTTAGGACAGGTGCTATTGTATACAATTACGTTATCTACTAGCCACCACCAAGCCCAAACATTTCCATCGTCATAACGGAAACGAACTTGCATTGCTGCATTTTGATAAGCGGTGATATCAATATGCTGTTGGTCTGGTGCTCCTGAAGCTCCAACGTTTGCGCCATTTTGAGTCAAGACATTTACCCAAACAGCTCCATCAAAAACATCAACGAAAGCCGTGTCATTTCCAATCCAATTATAAAATTGGTCGAAATCAAGCCATAAACTTGTTGCGGAAGAAGCATCAAATGCTTCACTCTCCAAAGACTCTTGCATTAAAATTCCATTCCCATTAGCGTCACTATCCACAAATGCATGGTTAGTCCCATCTATGGTCGATCCTTGAATACCTGAAACCCATGAGTCGCCTGTAGCTCCTCCACCATCAACAACGGTCCATGTAACTGGCATTCCAGTGTCGAAATTTTCATTTAAAAATATTTGTGCATTGGCTTGAAATGCAATGAACATGATAAATACAAAGACTAAATTTTTCATTCTGATTATTGTAATTGTGTAATCCAGTATTTACTGGAATCGCTTTTGATTTTTAATATGTTTTTTGAACTCGAAAAAGGAATCGAATGCAAAAGTGGCTGTTGAGCCTGCGAAACTAAATATATTGTATTTCTGATCCAAGTAATTCCTAAGAAATGTCGATAACTAACATTGATTGGTAAAGTTCGAAACTGTTCATTTTCAAAATGATACGTTTAAATATTATTTTGAGTAATCATTTCTACGTTTGGGCAAAAGGAGACATTGTTTAATCCCATAATATGTTCAACTAATTGGATTCTAGAAAAATAGAGACTTAATATTTTAGTATTCTTCCAGGTAAAGAAACAATGTGGCCATAGCACTGTGTTTATAAATTGAATCAGTACAATGGTATGTGCTGCGTAAACCAAATTGATTTTCCTTTTGTAATGATATGTTCATGGTATCATATGCAATATGGTTTAGTCCAATTTTATTACTATAGCTTGAGGCCAGAACATTATGAATTTGGATGTTTTTCGTTAAGTCCCATAATTCTAAACTATCTGAATAAGGGTGAACGTGGCAGCCAACTGCATGTAATTTTGTGTCCTCAGTAAGGTTCATCATTTGCGTAACATTGGTAGACCATTCAGCTGGTCCATAAGGAATATTCCAGTGACCTGTATAGGTTCTTCCGTAATCATCAAAGTATGGGTTGTATAACGCTTGGCTTGGATATTGAATTTGGCAAATACTGTTGGAGTCAACTCCACAAGATAAATTTGGAACTTTAATCTTAGTGCTGGTTGCAGCATTAAAATCGCCCAATGGACCTCCTGTTTGTTTGGTTACAAATAAGGCTTGTTGAAACAAGGGAGTTATGTTTTCAGGAGCATGGGAATCTGAATAGTAGTAAATGGTAATCTGCTGAACAGTTTCTAAATTAATATCAGGAACGTTGTGATTTAATGCTTGAGACAAGAACTCCAATTCATAATCTGTGTGAACAGGAATTCCAGTTCCAACAGGTAGTTGAATACTTGTTTGGCCTGGTGTTATGGTAAAAAGCCTTTTGTCGGTTCCTTGCGTTTTCAATTTCCAAGGGTAACGATCAGGAAGGCTATAATTTAAGTTGTTGTGGCAGATATAATCGTCTGAAAGTTGATTATTGGTGCTGGCATTAAATACTTTGCAATTGTACCCTACCAGCCACACTAGCTTGTCCTCACTTTTAATAGTAACAGCGGTTCTATTATATGGTCCTTGCATAGATCTATAAATCGAGTTGATTTTTAATGGATCGGACCGAAACACCATTGAGTCCATGTGAACCGAATTTTTTATTGAAGCTGAGCCTGGGTTTTTAGATTGCCAGATTAAAAAACTAGATTCAGGTTCGTCTACCGAGCACGACAAGAATACAATCGGAAGAAGTATTGTAATTACCCACTTCATTTTTTCATTATTCATCTTAAACATTGAATTGTCTTAAATGATGATCCAAATGCTTGTATCCCATTTTGCCCATTTGATCTCCTGTGAATTTCCCAAATCTAATATGAGGTTTCCAACCATGTGCCTCTCCAAGAGCATGATATTCTTCAATCTCTTTGAGTAACTTAATTCTAGAATCAACTAAGGATTTTACTGCTGTAATTTTATATTCTGGAGCAGTTGGTAAATTGGTTTTCCAAAGTTTGTCATTATACAATGACGATTTGAAAATTCGCCACACAAAATTTGATTTTTGTTCACATTCAATACTGCCAATGGACTGCTGTAAGGGCTTGATGCAATGATCCACCATCTGAGCAACGTTCATTGTTCCCCATTGTGGTTGGTGTTGCGCAGTAAGAGAGCTAAAGCGGGCAACTATTTCTTCATAAATGTCTTTATCAAATAGTGATTTCATCGCTGACCAGTTTTAGCTTAATTCGTTTCTCGTAATCTCTGATTAATACAATATACAGCAATATCGCTATAAGATATAATCCTGCCGTAATAAGAAATATATACATGAATTCAACTTGATAAGACCTGAGAACCCCAAAGATCCATGAACTAAAAACAAAAGATCCATTCCAAATTGTACTTTGAAATGCTCCAACAATTTCTTCATTTCGCTTACCTACGTAATTTAAAACTAATTCAGATGAAAGTGGTTGAGCCAAATTCATAAGGGGCTGTCTAACTACGAAGAAAATTATAGCGAATAAAATGCCTATAGAATAATCTGCCATAAACTCAGTTAATGCTAGTCCAATTAAAGCTAAAACGGAAAAAATCTGAGTTGCGGGAATTGATTTTCGATATCCCCATTTGTCTTTAATACTTGGTGCAAATAATACCGAAATGAAAACAGCAGTATAGGCAATTGATCCGATATATGCGAAATCAGCAAAATCTTTGTGATGTACTTCTTCAAAAAAGAGGTTGATAAAAGGAACTGTTAATCCTGCGCCTACAGCAATTACAAAAGTGGGAAATACTGCTTTTCCAACTCGCCACCAATCATAATCTTTCAGATTGAATCCACTTTTAGTTCCCTTAGGAACTCGGTCTTTCACCTTTACTTTGAAAAAGAAAATCAGGCTAGCAAGGGATAGAAAGGAGATGAGGTACATAACATTCTTCTCTTGAAAAAAATCTGGTAGAATAGCATGTGATGTGAATGAGATTATTCCTGCAATAACAGCTCCTAAACTCCAAGTAGAGAAAGCGAGAGCTATTGCCATGCTATGCTGTTCTTTTGGACAGTGCCTCATGATGAAAGGCAGCTTCACCACTTCAATGAGCATAAAACAAATTCCCCAAAATAGGAGAGCGAGTTGAGCCAAGGTTGAGTCACCTGCGTCAATCCCGAAAATTACAATTAGCGAGCAAATGCTCATCCCTATGGAGCCGATATAAAAAAAGGGAAGCAGGCGTTTCGTTTTAATAAACATCCCGAACGGCATGGCTAGAAACAGCACGCCTAAAAATCGGTAGAAAATAAAGTCGGAAATGTCTGTGTGAGTATATCCTTCCTTAGACAAATACAAATTAGAGATTAGGAAAAAAGCACCATTTAAAATTTGCACGATCGCCTCACCAAGAATCATATTCCTGATGTTTTTGTCGAGATATTTGTATCGTGCTAACGGATTTTTCACTTCAACTGCGAAGCTACATAATCTTTGATTTGCTGTTGGTCTTTGTAATCAAACCATTTCGTGTCTTTGTCCTTTTTAAACCAAGTCATTTGCCTTTTGGCAAACCTACGAGTATTCATTTTGATGTTCTCTATTGCTTCATCAAGAGTAACATTTCCTTCGAAATGTTCGAATAACTCCCTATAACCTACAGTTTGCAGCGCGTTTAGTGATTTGAGCTTATGGAGCGATTTAACTTCCTCAACTAAGCCTGCTTCAATCATTAAATCAACTCGCTGATTAATCCGGTCGTAAATGATTTCTCGGTCCGCAATGAGTCCAATTTTTATGATGTTAAATGGTCTGGTTTTATTTATCTTATTACGAAATGAAGTGTATGTTTTCCCGCTTAATCGACAGACCTCAATTGCCCTGATCAATCGCTGTGGATTATGAATGTCCATGAACTCGTAATGTTCAGGATCTAGCTTTTTTAATTCAATCTGAAGGGGTTCGATACCCCGATCCTTTAGTTCATTATTCAATAGATCTCTTAGCTCAGAATCAGAAGGGATATCATCCATACCATCGTGCACTGCATTTACATAAAGTCCAGAACCACCCACCATAATAGCTACTTCTGTCTTTTGATGGATTTCTTCAATTTTAGCAATTGCCTCTTTTTCAAATTGTCCAGCAGTGTATGGATCATTAACTGATAAGAAATCTACAAAGTGATGAGGTATCCCATCCATTTCTGTAACATCTGGTTTAGCAGTTCCAATTGCCATTTCTTTAAAGAATTGCCTTGAATCGGCAGAAACAATTTCGCAGTTGTATTGCTTCGCTAAAGAAATGGAAAAGCTAGTTTTACCGATTGCGGTTGGTCCTACAATAGAAATTAACTGCTTCATTTACCTTGGCTGTTTCTTTAAGTAACTATTGATAATCTCTAGTCTATTTTTAATGTATTCTAAATCATAAGTCAAATTTCCAATTGGACTAACTCTAATGATTGCAACCGGCTGTTCGAAAGGGTCCATTCCATTAAACTTTCTAAATAAATTAGATTTGAGCATGGAAGGGCTCATATCAATTACAACCTCATAAGCCTCGTCATCAATACCTTCGGTTCGAACGAATACCTTTTTAGTCATAAAGCCTTTTTTACTGAATGCTACACGAATGTTTTCATCATCTTTAAATGGACCTGAAGTTTCCAGTGCAGTTCCTAGGGTTTTCTTTAAAACAAGTTTATCCCCATGATAGATCTTCATTAATACATCTGGCTCTTTCATATCAGAAGTGATAAGAATAGAGTGACTAAAAAATAAATAGGACGTATCTCCAGGTGAACCTTCATAAGAGAGGTTGAAATAAAGGGAGTCACTTATATTATCAATGTATACACTGTCTTTAAGCCATAAGTTGTGCGAAAAATGCACTAAATGATCAGCGTCTGATAAAATTAGTTCTTTACTTTCTTTCCTTTGTTTTATAAATTTTGGATTCACTTGATAAACAATTCCAAGAACTGAATCACGCACTGTTACCTGTTCAGAAATTGAATCAAGTATTTGAGATTTAACTGATCCTGCAGAAAAAAAGGTAAGTAGTAGCGCAACTATTTTATACTTCATACTTCTCTATTGCTCAGTAGGCCGATACTTCTTCTTGTATGCTGCATCTATCACAGCTTTTCGCTCTTTAATGTATTCTAAATCATAATTTAATAAACCGTCTACCGAAGGCAAAACTTTTGCAGCGGGCTTGTCAAATGGATTTGACTTGTGAAGCTTTTTGAATTTATATGCTTCAATCATAGAGGGAGTGATGTCAATGGTTGTTGTCTTGGCTAAATCCTTAGCACCAACCGTGGAGATAAATACTTTCTTGGTGACGTATTCTGATTTTGAGCAGGAAATATCGAAGAAATGTTCAGCTTCAAATGGACCGAATTCGACTTTACCTTTATTTATAATCGTATCAACAACAATTTTTTGATCTTCCCAAATGATAATTTTAACTAGATCTAGCTCAAAATCACACGTAAACATAATGTCTGGTGTCTGCATTTTGGGTTTAGAAGCCGCCAGAATTCTATAATATTCAATGGAGTCTTTGTACTGTTTGTTTTTAAGTCGCTCTTTTGCGTCTATTTCTTTTAGATTACCCCAGCTTGATGAATCAGCCTGAGTGTCAATGATAATAGGGACTTGAGTATAGCCTAAAAGGCTGACAAAGCATAAGAGTAGGGCAATTAAATTTTTCATAATTCACTCAAAGAAAAAGTCTGGTCTAATCGAACTCCTTTTTCGGTTTGT
>JBLIOB010000138.1:0-10475 GCA_047639575.1 Parvicellaceae bacterium | reverse complement strand
ATGTATTTTTCATCTTCAGATTTCACCTTCTTTTTAAATTCTTTTAAGGTTGTCTTATTTTCGAGAGAGGCTAAAACTGCTGGTTCGTATCCAGGGAGGGAGGTTAAGTATTCATAAGATGCTATTGTTGCCCCTTTAGCTGATGTGATAAGTTTTACTGCTTTAAGGTCTTTTTTTTCTTTTAAAAGATTGGATTCCACGCTCTTCATGGTTTGCATGGCAGATTTGTATGCAGCTTTATTCGTCTCCCCGGTGGTTTGTCCAATAGAAGAAGTGCCTAAAATTAAAAAAGCTGATACGATGAATATAAATTTCATAGGTGTGTTTTAATACAATGCTAATCCTTCTTTTTAAGCTTTTTCTAATTCTTCCTGCAATAACGGTCAATGATGGCGATTGTTAATTGTTTTTCATAAATGTTTTGTGCCTTTTTTCCTGTTAACCTGAACTTATTGGAGTTTTCATGCTCAGGTAAAAGATTGCCGAAGAGTACAGAAATATTAACATTATAGCTTTTGTTCCTATCCGAAATCCTCCATAGAAGCATATAGGTGTATGGTACGCTAGTTGATATAGCCAACTTGTCTCGCCTTTGATAACTTGAATTCCGCAATATGGATAATTTTCATAATCTCCACCGCCATAAAGTGTATAGCTGGTTAATTTGGCTTTTATACATTCAACACATCTGGTCTTTGCTTTTTTACTTGCTTATATTTGTTGTACTTGACAAATAAACGGTCTGCATTACGCGATATCCAATCACTATCGAGGCCTAAAGTCGAGTGTTAGTTTTCACTGGAGCCATTTATTAAGCTTACTCTTTTCCAGTTAATCGATTGATGTTTAATTTTCAATATTGTTGGAGGTGTATAAGATTTTATCGTGCGTATTTTGGATGTGCTCGTACAGCTTTAAATATTCAGAAATACATTTCTTCCAATTAAACGTATTGGCATACTTTATTGATTCCTCTTTAAAAAGTACAGGATCCTGATGTACGTATTCCAACTTTGATGATATTAAATCAACCATATGTTGAACTTCAAAGTTGTCGAAGTAAAAAGCTAATGGACCTCCAATTTCAGGAAGAGAAGTGTGTTTACTTAAGAAAACAGGAGTTCCTGAATACATCGCCTCGATTACAGGCATGCCAAATCCCTCCGCAAGTGACGGGAACAGAAATGCTTCACAGTTCGCATATAACCATTGTTTATTTTCATCGCTTATTTTTCCGGGTAAAATTACTTGATCTTCTAAGTCTAATTTTTTTATTTCCGATTCAACTTCAGCGCCATAATTAGCTTCTTTATTGCCGGCAATAATCAATTTATGATTCTTAAAATGCTTAATTAGTGGTAGTAATACTTTGAAATTTTTCTTTTCGTTGAAAATGCCAATTGAGAAAAAGAACTTCTCTTTATTAATAAAGGATGGCTTTATTTTTTCAGATTCTTCACCGGAGTTAATTCCGTTATGAATTACATGAATTTCTTTTTTCCCTAATGTTAAGTTCTTTTCAATTTCCTTTTTTGAGAAATTCGAAATGGTCGTTATGTAATCTGCTCGATCAATGTTTTTCTGAAGACGATTTAGATATTTATTTCTTTTAGCCTCGTTCTTCTCAATCATAAAGTTTAAATCATGAATGGTTAAAACCCAAATGGTATTTTTTCTTGGAATAAAGGATGGAAATTGTTGTAGGCTATGCCAGATAAAGTAGTCTTTATTTATAGCAGGAAAATGTCTTTTCAGAAAAGAAGTTTGAATGGTTTTGATGTTGTTCCCAAAAAGTGGTAGCTCGTGAGCAACTGGAACTAGAAATTCAACAGCTAGATCGGCTGGTGGTCGGGAAGCCAATTCATTTGCAAAATTGGTTGAAAATTGTCCTAATCCGGAATATTTATCCTTGACTTTATATAAATCTATTAGTATGTTTTTCATAAAATAAATTGCACCTCGCGCATATAAAGGTATAGAATTAAATAGCTTTTCTAATTGCTATCCAGATGAAGGTTAAGAATACAAGCTTTGAACAAATACAATGTCAAGATAAGACAAGGTTACTTGCCGCGTGAATGTTCATATCTGCTTTTCAACAAAGTCTGAAAAGACTTTTTTATGAAGTTCCAAGTCCATATTAGCGGAGAGAGCAACCCGAGCTATGTAATCTTTGTCACCTTCTTTTGTCGTTCCTTGAGTTGAAGTTGCAGGAATCGTCCAATAACATCCTTTTAGTTGCCCATAGCTTACACAATATTTGCTCTCATTAGGAATCTCGGTAATCATGAGGTTGATTAATTTAAGATTCAGTTCTCTTTTATAGGTCTCTCTTTCTTCATCGAAATTTCCTTTTGTAGGAAGATCTAATGAAAAGACAGATGGAGTAAACCCTACTGCTGCTAGTTCTTCCGACACAAAATTGATTTTCGCGCTGGGTAATGTTTTCTGAATGTGATTTACAAATGCGCGGGTATTGACATAGGCATCTTGAATTCTTTGGGTCATTGAAGGCAATTGTTTTGCTAAAATCTCCATTTGAAGAGGCGTGGCTTCATTATCACAAAGCTTTAAATGTGCTTCTATCCTGTTCATCAATCCTTCCGCTTTTAGATTAGCCAAACAATAGCCCGCAGTGCACTGTCCTCCACTTGGGAATTTTGATCCACTCGCGAATGAGATGGTTCTAACTGTTGAGAGTAAATCAAATTCACCTAAAAAATGTACGTTAGGGCAAAATGTTTGATCTAAAATAAAAACTGGATCGACAGCAATCTCTCCTGAAGATGTTGTTCGTACTTTGCTCAGCACATTTCTTAATTGAACCAAGTCTGGAACTTCCACTCTCGGGTTGGTTGGGATTTCCGCAATGATGTACGGAATTGCATCTTCGTCAGCAATATTCGCTAATACGACATCAATGCTTTGAACCATATCATGGTCACCATCAACTGGTAAATCTACTACTTGAACATTGTCAAGACAGGCTGCAACTCTTCTGGCTTGGTCATTTGTGCCACCATAACAGTTCGGGGGGACTACAATTTTGATCGCTTTTCCCTTATGGTTTTCTACTGCGTTATGCACTAGCCCCATTAAAATTGCATACTGAATAGATAGCCCACTTGAAGATACTAGCGGATTAGTATTAGTACCACATACCGTATTAATTGAATTTAATACTATAGTCTTATCTGCTTCGAACTTGTTTTCATGTGCAATCGAAGTTTGTTCCGTTAAGCACTTTAATGCTTCCAAGCAATTAGCAGGAGTCATAGCAATAGTTTCTCTTCTTCTTACATGTTGAATCTCTGAAACATAGTCCTCATTTTGCTCGCCATTAACTACTAGGATACTTCCTACTTTCGCTTGAACATTGATGAAGAAGTCTACGTTGGAAGAAAGTTCAATATTGTTTAGTATGTGTTCTTGAGAAATGAATATTTTGGTTCCATTAAAGTTTGAAATGTCATCAGCACTTTCAATTTTCTTCGCATCAAACTCATAACCGTAAATGTTTCTGACTATTTCTAAATCAAAATGGTCTGGCAAATCACCTGTATATAGGATTTGAGTGTTTTTATTATCTATCAAGTTCTTTCGTAGAATTGCTAGGATAGGAACAGTCTTCGATGAGAAGCTGATTACGTTTTCTGCATTAAGCTGATTTGATTTGGCAATGGCCCATTCTAGAATACAAGATAATGGATGACCTAGTCGTATATAATCGAAGGCGGTAGGTAGCTCATTGAGAGAATTAGCATTCGAGTTATTGTCGTTAAATAAATTTTCAAACTGTTCTAAGAACTGAGTTTTAGCCAGTTTTTCATCATATATATCTAGTCGATGAGTTGTTAGGCTCAACCAGCCGGTTGGCATATTTTCTAATACATCGATAATATAATTTCGCATTTTATTGGCTTCCATAATTCGCACCTTTAAATAGGCTGCTATATTACATTATTTAGACTTGTTTTAAAAGTGATAACGGACGCTTTGTTAGGATTCTTTTTGCATGGGTGTTACTCAAGATACGCAAGTGGATTAATTACTCGAAAATGTGGTAGTATATTTCATACCTTCACAAAAAGGGTTAAATGATCTACAAGCATAAAAAAGATTCACAAGTAAAATTGACGGAGTTGATGTTGCCATCGCATTCAAATTTCAGTGGTAAAATTCACGGAGGCTACATTTTAAATTTGATGGATCAAATAGCATTTGCATGTGCGTCAAAACACTCGGGTAATTATTGTGTCACAGCATCTGTAAACCGAGTTGACTTTCTGAACTCCATTGATGTTGGTGAGTTGATCAACTTAAAAGCTTCTGTTAATTATACTGGACATACTTCCATGGTAATCGGAGTAAGGGTAGAGGCGGAAAACATCAAAACAGGCAATATCAAGCATTGCAATTCGTCTTTTTTCACGATGGTAGCCAAAGATGATGATGGTAAAAACGTTGCTGTTCCTGGTCTTATTTTAGATTCATTAGATAGCGCAAGAAGGTATTTAAGGAGTATTCGTCAACAGGAGCATGCCCGAAGCAGAGACGAACGTTTCAGATCCGAGAACTTCAACTTGGAAGACTATTTAGAAGATTTAAAGAATCGAAACGCCCAATTGACCGAAGCTTTATTCTCTGTAGATAGTTAGACTAGCCCAGCTCAGGATTTGCTGTGCTTTGATTGTCACTTTATTGAGACACAGCTTACTTTTTAGACTTAAATCCGGGTGCTTTATTAAATTCCTAAGAGATAGAAAAATCATACGCCCAAGTGATGCAAAAACGGAATACGTTAATCATCAGGTCCGCGGTAACGTTAGTTTAGATGTCAAATATTTCCCAAGTCATATCCATAAATCCATGTAGAAAAATCAGCACCCAGAGGTTTTCCGGCTCTGTCGAATCTGTTCAATCATATATTAGACGTCCAAAATCAAAAGCTATTATGCGGCCAATAAACAGAAAGATTTGAAGGTACCTTGATCTTTACAATCCATCTGTTTCTTTTGAATCATCCTCACCACTTCAATACCCGAAATTGTTCGTTTAGCTGATTCGAAGTCTTTGAATCTGGGTCCAGAGCTTATCCTTCGTTTAATCAACCGATGATCTTGTTCTACACTATTGTTCAAGTACTTGCATTGCCTTATTTCTATTCTGGAAAAGTTTCGTTTGTTGTAAAACTCTAATGGCGGATGTGTTTGCCCGCTTTTGTCAATGTTGATGATTTGTGAAGACCATTTCCTTCAATTGCTTTAATTAAAAAGCTTTGAGTACTCATCCGCTATCTGGGTTTGGTTAGTATTAAGTCAACTGTATTTCCTTGTTTGTCGACTGCTCTGTACAAACCTTTCCACCGCCTTTTACTTTTATATAGGTCTTATCCGTACGCCACCTGCTTCCTACAGGGTGCTTAAGTTTTCTGAACTCCGGGTCAATTAGTGGGTTGAACTTGAATGCCCATCACTGGATTGTCACATGATCCAGTTTCAACCCCCTTATGGACAGCAATTCCTCCATGTCTTGGTAGTTCAAACCAAATCTCAGGTTACAATAAACCGCGTGAAGAATCACAACTTTGGAAAACAATGAGCTTTGAACATAGCTTCTGGAATTTGATGAATGTTTAAAGTAATGAATCAGAAATTAAGAGGATAGATGCGACAGAACCCTTTATTTAATGAGCAACTATAAATTTTTTAATAATATTTTTTGAAGCTAAATTTACATGAAGAAAATAAATGCCGTTCAGTTTGTTTTCAAACACTATTTTTGATTGATAAAATTCTGAATAATGAACCATTTCTCCCAATAGGTTATAAATTAATATTGAAGTAATCCGACTTGTATCTCCTCCATAGAGTAAGTTGAGTGTTTCATTTGCAGGATTAGGATAAATAGTTAATTCAGTTATATCTTCCCTACATTTTTTCACCAAAATAATTGGGGAGTATTTAAACTTTCCATCAAAGTCTGTCTGTTTTAAACGGTAAAAAGAAAGGTCATCATACCGCGCTAAATCAATAACAGAATAATTATTGATTGAGGTCGAATTGCCTGCACCATCAACTTTAGTAACAAGCTGCCAAGCAATTCCATCTAAACTATGTTCAATTGAATAATAATCATTATTAATTTCTGATGCTGTACTCCAGTTCAATTCAATGTTATCAGAAATACAATCGCCTGTAAACGAGAGTAGTTCAATGGGAAGTAGGCCCGGAGGTGCAGCGGTATAAGGACAATCGGTTATTTTTGCTGTGCCTGCGGTAATGCCCGCAGCTCCAGCTATAGTATATATACCCCCCTCAAGATCGGCACCAGCAAAAGTATTGGCTCCAGAACCAATAAAGGCACCCTTCATAATGGTATTTGCAGCAAAGCTTATTGCAGCACCTGCAGTTGTTACCCAATAAACATTGCAGGCTGCAGCACCTCTAATTAAATGAATTTCTGAACCATCAGGAGATGTTAGCGCTCCATTGCTTCGGAAAACAAAAAAATTGTTTGGGTCATCTTCAGCATCTAAATATAGATCTCCAGTAATATTCCATGCCCCTGCATTTTGATATACTCCAGTAGTTAAAGTTTCGCCATTTCCGTATGATGCACCATGTGTGGTAACGTCAGCTGTCATATTATTCAATGAATCATAGGCAGTTTGTAAATCGATTGCGGCAGCAGCAGATTGGGGTGTAGTATCATCATAATAATTACCTATTATCGTGGGAGAAGCAGCAGGAAGTAAAGCACCAGCGGCTGAACCAACATTTCCTGTAACAGCGTTGTTTGCTGTACTATTAGTTGTAACTCCAGCTTTGGTAAATACGATAAAGCTGCCAGCTGCTCCTAAGTTAACAATTGGGCCTTCACTTGGGCTAAATGGAGAGATACAAGATATTGCTTTGGAAACGGTTAATGCATTAACCGTTATGTCTCCAGCAGTAGAAAACACCCGCCCTTCTACAAAGCAGCCACTAGCCATATTAATAGTTGAGTTGCCAATTATAGTCCCTTTTAGTTTCGATATTGAGGTTGTAGAAATTGTTCCATCAATTCTCCAATAAATGTTTTCGGCAAGAGCACCATTAATTAAGGTTACTACAGACGATGAGTTAGCCGTAAAGTCACCGTCTATTTGGATTACAAAAACTCCACTGGCATTTCCTTGTGCATCAAAAAAGAGCGTGTCCGTTAGTGTTGTATTGCCAGTTACTTTGTAAACGTGAGGAGTTAGTATTTGTTGGTCTCCAAACAATGTTGGAAATTCTAATTCAATATCATCCGTTAATCCATTAAGGTTTGCATAAGCCGCATTTACATCTGTTGCGCAGACTCCGGTTGTAGCGTCAGGAACGGTGTAGATAACATAAGATACAAGGCTAGCATCAAAGCCAGATGCTGTTCCAACGTTGGTGCCAACATCTCCATTAACAGTTGTTGTTCCAGCAGAATTAGTTACGTTACCATTGGATGAAAATATCCCAAAACATTCAGCAGAGGCTAGATCCGGAGCGGTTGGGCCTGTTAAAGCAGCAACAGTACAACCCAATGGAGTATAGGCGGTACCAGGGTCAAACCCAATATCCCCTGCTGTTGCAAGTAATCTACCCTCTAAATCTCCATTGGAAGAATAATTTATGTCTGCATTGTTTGCGATAAAGGTTCCTTTCATTGTAGTTCCTGTTGAAAAGTTTATATCACCTTCAACAACCCAAAACACATTGCAAGCCAAAGCATCATTAGTTAAAATAATTTGAGCATTTGTTCCTATGGTAATAGTTGAGGAAATTTTGAAAATAAATACCGAATTGGCATTTCCTTGACCGTCTAAAGTTAAATTCCCATTTAATGTTGCTGCACCTGTAATATCGTATACTTGACCATTAAGGGCCTCACCATTACCCAGTACTACCCCATGTGTTGATGTTGATGCTTCCGTATTTAAACTTGTATATAAGCTACTCAAATCTGCGACCCCTTGCGTGGTTGTAGCATCTGCGTTATATATCGCGCCATTTATGTTTTGTGTTACTGTAATACTTCCGGCATCTGCACCTATATCTCCTGTAACCTGAGAAGGTGCAGTAACGGTAATAGATCCGATAGAACTAAAAAAAACAAAATCAGTCATATTACCCATAGCTGGAGCGGGACCTAGATACGCAGTTATAGGTGCGAAGCAATTGTCAGTTTTAGACACTGATATTTCATCAACAGTTATTGCACCTAAAGTGGTTAATAGACGACCTTCTAGCTCACAACTGTTGTTCATTGTAATTTCATCTCCATCAACAATAACAGTTCCTTTCATCTTTGTACCTGTATTTATTACTACGGCATCATCTACGATCCAATATACATTGGTAGAAAGTGCCCCATCAATTAACATTACCACTGAGTTGGACATAGCTGTAAAGGAACCACCAACAATCTTAAAAACGAATACAGCACTAGCAACACCTCTGGCATTTAAGAAAATTGTATCGGTAAGTGTTACATTCCCATTCATTAAGTAGGTGTGAGGAGTTAGTACTTGTTGGTTTCCAAAAGCAGCCGGAAATAATAATTCTATATCCTCTGTTATCGCATCTAGAGTGGTGAGAGCAGTTGCAACATCTGTGGCACAAGTAGCTGTTGATGCGTCACTACTACTATGAATGGTACCTGTTATAAATGCAGCATTGAACCCGGAAACAAGCCCTGTTCCCCCATTGGTACCCACATCTCCATTAATATAGGTGGTTCCTGTATTGGTAACACCTAAAGCTCCGGCATCCGATGAAAACAAAGCATAGCAATCTGCTTCACCTAGACTTGGAGCGGTAGGGCCTGTTAATATAGGCTCTCCACAACCGAGTGGCACGCTAGCTGTACCTGTGCCAAAAGTTATAGCTCCATTAGTAGTTAATAACCTTCCTTCAAGAGCGGACCCAGTTCCCACTGTTACTGCTCCGGTGTTAGCAATAAAATTCCCTTTCAAATCCGCACCTCCTGCAGCAGCTATAGCGCCCGTTACAATAAAAAACACATTACAAGCCAGTGCATCATTAGTTAATTCAATTTTGGAAGTACCATCAGGTGTGCAAGCTCCTACTAACCTGAAAATAAAGAGAGCATTGGGATCTCCACCTGCATCTAATGTCATTGTTCCCGTAATTGTTGTAGCTCCACCAAAATCATACACCCCAGGAGGGTAGGTTACCCCTCCAAGTTGAGCTGCAGTAGTGCCTGTGCTTGGTCGAGTAGTAGTATTATTTAAATCAGCGCAAAGAGCAGCTAAATCAGTAGCTGCTTGTGTAGTAACAGCTATTTGATTAACGTTACTAAGTACCCCATTTACATTTTGTGGCACCGTAAATACTCCTGTAGCAACAGCTCTTCCAATATCCCCTGTAATCTGGTAAGGTGCTGTAGTAGTAACAGCGCCATCTGAAGTAAAGAAAACGAAATTCTCAATGGTGCCCATAACGGGGGATTGCCCGAAATTTACATTCGGGAAAAACAGCAGGATAATTATACTGGTCAATAAAATTCTTTTCATTAGTACAATATTAAGCATACATGCGGCTTCTGTTTTAGTTCCATTTGTATAATTAGAGTTCACTCATAGTGATCTTAGTTGATAAACAGTGATAAAAACAGACAGTTCTTTGTTTCATGTTTTCTTTGCTCCTTCACGGTCTTTATCTCCAATGTCCTTTGCTTCAATAATACCAACTGAAATTTCATAATATTGTTATTTGTATAGTCCTTGGTATTGAAGGGTGACTCTCATGTTTGCATATACAGTGTGTACCTTTAATGGTAAATATAAACAATTTCTTCTAGATTTTTTTTAGAAGATAGTCTAGAGATTGCAAGTCCCTTATGGGCAGGTGTAACGGCTTGAACCATTAGTAAGTTTCAAGGTTGCTAACCGTGAGGTTAAGACTGAAGTTATTTGTGATTGAATAAAGAACAAATACCGACTACAAATTTGGGTACAGACCCTTCGACAAGAGCTCAGGATAAACCAAGCAGGAACCGCATAAGAGGCATGGTTGATTGGGTAAGCAAGCACATCTTTGCAAAGCCCAAAGAACAACAAAAGGTCAATTATGTAGATGCGGCAGGGATCGAATGAAAGAAGATGCAATTACCTGGAGGGCGGAGCGGAAAAAATGATTTTGTAAATCATTTTAGCGAACGAGCCAGCTTGCCGCGCTGGGCTAATCACGAGTTGATATAGCAGAGAAGTGAGCAGAGGTCATAGTACTTAGTGGATATGAGCTAGAAATGCTAATACCATCATCTAGAGGACTCACGCGCTAAGGAAGGACTGAACATTGAGTAGTCAAAAATTCGATAAGGAATACCTATGTATAGCCTTATCTTAAATTATGACAAAGCTGTAAATGGTGAAAAGAGCTTTTATAGTACGCTCAGTGAACCGCTGTATACGAGACCCGTATGTACAGTGGTGT
>JBLIOB010000137.1:0-10504 GCA_047639575.1 Parvicellaceae bacterium | reverse complement strand
TGTCTTCCATTGCCGCTTCAGATCTTTTGTCATCGGCTCTTCCTCCTCGTTCAGTCACTCTCGTTGAAGCTACTTCTTCAATGATTTCTTCTAAAGTTGAAGCGTTAGACATAACGGCTCCAGTACAGGTGGCGTCACCGATAGTTCTGAATCTTACTATTCTCTCTTCTGCTACTTCAGAGTCTCTCATGTTAATGAAATCTGTTTTCGCTAAAATCGCTCCGTCCCTATCAAATACCTCTCTCTGGTGTGAGAAATAAATAGATGGTAAATCAATGTTTTCAGCTAAGATGTACTGCCAGATATCCATCTCCGTCCAATTTGAAATTGGAAAAGCTCTAAAATGTTCTCCCATATGCTTTTTACCATTGAAGGTGTTCCATAATTCCGGGCGTTGATTTTTTGGATCCCATTGTCCAAATTCATCCCGATGAGAAAAGAACCGTTCTTTTGCCCGAGCTTTTTCTTCATCTCTTCGGGCACCGCCCATTGCACAATCGAATTTATTTGATTCAATTCCTTCTAACAGAGCAACAGTTTGTAGTCCGTTTCGACTTGCGTTAAATCCTGTTTCTTCCACTGCTTTTCCTTCGTCAATTGCATCTTGAACTGAAGCAATAATTAGTCTAGCACCTGTCTTTTCCATTAATTGATCACGAAACTCGATAGTTTCAGAGAAATTGTGACCTGTATCAACATGCATTAATGGAAATGGCACTTTTGCCGGAAAGAAAGCTTTTCTAGCTAGGTGATAGCAGACAATTGAATCTTTACCTCCTGAAAAAAGTAAAACAGGATTTTCAAATTGCGCTGCAACTTCTCGAATAAGAAAAATTGATTCTGATTCAAGTTCTTTTAAATGGGTTAAGCTATATGAACTCATACTATGCTTTTATTTTATCAATTATTGTTTTGTACAAATCTTCAACAGATTCCTCTACAGTTTTGTGGTCTGTTAATATTTCGGTGAAGTTAACATCTGGAGCCTCAAATGGCGAATCAATTCCAGTAAAATTTTGAATTTCACCAGATCTTGCTTTTGCATAAAGTCCCTTTACATCTCGAGCTTCACATACTGATATTGGCGTATTTATGAAGACTTCCAGAAAGGAGTCTGGTCCAATAATGTTTTTGGCGATGGCTCTGATTTCTATAGTAGGACTCACAAAACAACATATAGTAATGGTGCCATTGTTTAAAAAGAGCTTGGCAATTTCCGATATTCTTCGAATATTTTCTGTCCTATCTTCAAGTGAAAATCCAAGATTATTATTAATACCAGTGCGAATATTATCACCGTCTAATAATTGAGTTAATACACCCTCGTTATGTAATTTTCGTTCAAGGCCTTTGGCAATTGTGGTTTTGCCAGACCCAGATAGACCAGTGATCCATATAACGATCCCTTTTTGATTTAATAATTTTTCCTTATCAACTCGATTTAGAATCTCGTCAAATACAGAATAAATGTTTCTTCCCTCGTCCTTCATTTAGCAAAGTAAATGTAGGCAATTATAGAATTAATTAAAGATCAATGTGATCAAGTTAGTCCTAGTTCGTTTGAAAGTGTTCGTCTACGTATTTTAATTTGCTCTTAAATGAACTTGACTTTTTCTTATGTCGCAAAGAAACTAATCTTAACTAGTTTTTTCCGCTCCATGATTTTAGCTCGTTGTTCCACTCAAAACTACTCTGAACTTGGTTGAATGCGGTTATTACGGCAGCTTGTTGTTTTTCTGGAGTGATAGATGCTTTCATCATATCTTGAGAATTATTTGTACTGCTCATAACTGTATAGCCAACGGTAGAAGTTGCTGAACTTGCTATGCTTCCAGCGGTTCCGCCAATGGCCCCACCGAATAAACGTGAAATGCTCCTAATTGCAGCATAAAACACACCTGTTTTAATAGCTTGCTTTCCAGCACTTTTCATCATGTCTTTCTGATCTGGAACAACTACTCCAGTAGCTTGGATTGGTTCAAGTTGCCCAGGAGCTTGAAACTCAATTGCTATTTGGTTTCCATTAATTTCTTCTTTCTTTATAATTGGTCGGAGTATATCGTAGGTAATTTCCATGAGTCTGTGTTTTAGTCTTGTCTAATACCTAAGTTACTGTTTTCTAGCAAATAACAATGAATTGGAATTTCGCCTAAATCGAAACCCCAGATAGCTTGCAAATAGGAATTTTCTAGATTGAATCGACAGTAGATGGTCGTGCCACATCCGAATTCATTATATTTGCCTTCCAATAGACTATTGGCACTACTCATGCTAGGTCTAACAAATGTATTTATGGGAAAATCGAAAGCACATACCCTGCCTGATTTTAGTTTGTCTCCGAGAGTTGACCAAGTTGGAGTAAACGATAGAATAAGTAGAATAACGAGCAGAAGTATAAAGAAAGAGTCAAAAATGCAAGGGCTGAAGATGGTCCTTAACATGATTGATTTGACAACATTAGAAGGAGCTGACACAATAGGAAAAGTAAGCCAGTTATGTAATAAGGCGAAGTATTTGCATGTTTCAAATCCTGATCTGCCAACAGTTGCAGCTGTCTGTGTTTACCCAAATTTTGTTGGTCAGGCAAAAGCAGCATTAAAAGGAAGTGGAATTAAAGTCGCTTCTGTTGCTACAGCTTTTCCAGCTGGACAATCGAGTATGGAAGTCAAGATATCAGATACAAAATTAGCCGTAGATTCTGGTGCGGATGAAGTTGATATGGTAATTTCAAGAGGTCGTTTCCATCAGGGTGAATATAATTACGTTTATGATGAGATTGCAGCTGTGAAGGCTGCTTGTGGGAATGCTCGATTAAAAGTGATTTTGGAAACCGGAGAGCTAGGATCTTTGGATAAAGTTAGAAGAGCAAGTGATATAGCAATGTACGCAGGTGCCGACTTTATTAAAACTTCAACAGGTAAAATCAACCCAGCAGCCACACTACCTGTTACAAGTGTGATGTTAGAAGCGATTAAAGATTACTTCTATGCAACAGAGACAATGATCGGAATGAAACCGGCAGGAGGTATTTCCAACTCAAAGTTGGCTTTACATTACTTAATGCTTGTAAAAGAAACACTAGGTGACGCATGGCTAAGTAATGAGTGGTTTAGGTTTGGAGCAAGCAGTTTAGCCAATGATGTGCTGATGCAAATCGAAAAACAAAAAACAGGAATTTATCAATCGAAAGATTACTTCTCAAAAGATTAAAACATGGGAAAAGCAACACTAGAATTTGATTCTAAATGGGATTTATCACCTTCTCCTGAAGGTACAGCCCACATTAAGATTAAAGAACAATACGACCTGTTTATTGGAGGGAAATGGGTGAAGCCTGAATCGGGTAAATATTTTGACACGATTAATCCTGCAACAGAAGAAGTTATTTCTAAAGTTGCCAATGCAAGTAGCAAGGATGTTGATAAAGCAGTAAAAGCTGCAAGGAAAGCCTACAACGAAGTTTGGTCTAAAATGCCTGCGAATGAACGCGGTAAGTATATTTATCGAATTGCGAGATTGATTCAAGAACGGGCAAAAGAGTTTGCAATAATTGAATCTTTAGATGGAGGTAAACCAATTCGTGAATCACGGGATGTGGATATTCCTTTAGCGGCTGGTCATTTCTTTTATTATGCCGGTTGGGCGGATAAACTTCAATATGCTTTTCCAAATAGAAATCCACAGCCTTTAGGGGTTGCTGGACAAATCATTCCATGGAACTTTCCATTATTAATGGCTTCTTGGAAAATTGCACCTGCCTTGGCAACAGGTAATACCGTAGTAATTAAATCAGCAGAAACGACACCATTAACATTGTACAAATTGGCTGAAGTAATTAAAGATTCAGGTATTCCAGATGGTGTTGTAAACATTATCTCTGGTGCTGGAGAAACTGGAGCTGCGATCGTAAATCATCCAGATATTAACAAAATTGCCTTTACTGGATCTACTGGTGTTGGTAAGATTATTCAAAAAGCAGTAGCTGGAACAGACAAAAAGACAACTTTAGAGTTAGGCGGGAAAGCCGCGAACATCATTTTTGAAGATGCTCCTCTCGATCAGGCCGTAGAAGGAATTGTTAACGGAATTTATTTTAATCAAGGCCATGTTTGTTGCGCTGGTTCTAGATTGTTTATTCAAGAGTCTGTGAAGGACGTGGTCTTAAGAAAGCTAAAAGATCGAATGGAGTCTTTGATTGTTGGAGACCCGTTAGATAAGAACACGGATATTGGAGCGATAAACTCGAAAGAGCAATTGGCTACCATCAACAAATTTTTGAAAATTGGAAAGGAAGAAGGTGCAACGATGCATCAAAATTCTTGCAGTTTACCAAAGAAAGGATATTGGTGTAGACCTACTTTGTTTACCAATGTGTCCCAATCGAGCAGAATTGTTCAAGAGGAAATATTCGGGCCTGTATTAGCCGTTCAAACATTTAGAACGATTGATGAGGTGATTTCAAAGGCTAACAATACTCCGTTTGGTTTATCCGCAGGTGTATGGACGGACAAGGGGTCTAAGATATTTAACCTGACTTCTCAAATGCGGGCTGGTATAGTTTGGGCAAATACTTTCAACAAATTTGATCCAACATCTCCGTTTGGAGGATATAAGGAAAGTGGCTTCGGAAGAGAAGGCGGATTACAGGGATTGAAACCGTATTTAAAATTTTAAAAGATGGCGAGAATAGAAATTTTAAAAACGTATAAGATCTATATCGGAGGGGCTTTTCCAAGAACGGAATCTGGAAGGTATTACGTTCCTAAAAATGGAGATAAACCGTTAGGAAATATTTGTTTATCATCAAGAAAGGACGTGAGAAATGCAGTCGTTTCGGCACGTGGTGGGGTCGGCAAATGGGCAAGTAAAAGTGCAGCTAATCGCAGTCAAATCTTATATAGGATTGCCGAGATGTTGGAAGGCAGAAAGTCACAGTTCATTGAGGAATTGGTTCTTCAGGGAAGTACAAAAAGCCAAGCGGAAAAGGAAGTAGTGGCTAGCGTAGATCGAATAATTTACTATGCAGGATGGTGCGATAAATTTTCACAAGTATTTTGCTCAATTAACCCTGTTGCAAGTGCCCATTTCAATTTTACATCGCCAGAATGTATGGGAGTTATTTCCGTAGTAGCACCAGAAAATTCTGGATTGCTTGGTTTGGTTTCGAGCATTATGCCAATTCTTGTGGGTTCAAACTCTTGTGTTGTGTTAGCATCTGAAAACAATCCACTATGCGCAATTACATTTGCCGAGGTTTTAAATTCATCAGATGTCCCAGGCGGAGTCGTAAATATCTTAACAGGGAATAAAAATGAGCTGATTGAACACATGGCATCTCACATGGATGTCAATGGCTTCCTGTATTGTGGGGAAGACTCGGAGCACATTCTTCAGATTAAAAAATTATCTGTAGAAAACCTTAAAAGAGTTTCTATTTACGATTATAAAAACCCTGCAGATAGCAGTCACAATACGCCATACTACATTGAAGACTTTGTTGAAATGAAGACTACATGGCATCCAATTGAAAAAATAGCGGGTACAGGGAGCGGATACTAAGTTTGTCATAATTCTTACTCATGCATCCTAAAAATTAATAATTTGGCTGTCCAAAATTATTTAAGGTATTTCTATGTTTAAATCTTGATAATGTTTTTGGAATTTTGTTAAATCATAAAAGGATGAGTGATAAAAAATCTGAAGTTTCTTTCAAAAGGCATTTAGCTAAGACTATTACATGGCGAATCATAGCCTCTACTACCACTTTTATTTTGGCTTACGTATTTTTCCATGATGACGAAAGTGCAGTTCAAAAAGCAACCTACGTAGCAATTGCGGAAACTGTAATTAAAATGGCCCTTTATTACTTCCACGAAAGGGCTTGGTATAAGTCAGACTTTGGAGTGAAGCGCAAAAGCAAAAATAAATGACTTTACAAGAATTAAGAGGCCTAGCAGAAAAAGCAGCAATCAAGGGTGGCGATGCTATTATTGAAGTTTATAATTCTGATGATTTTGGGGTTGAAACAAAGGAGGATAATTCACCTTTGACCAAAGCTGATAAAAATGCTCATTTGGCTATCATGGAATTTCTTAATAAAACAGATATACCTGTATTAAGTGAGGAGGGAAGAGCTATTCCTTATGAAGAAAGAAAAAATTGGGATCGATTATGGATTGTTGACCCCCTTGATGGTACCAAAGAATTTATTAAAAGAAATGGCGAGTTCACGGTGAATATTGCACTGATTGAAAAAGGGGTTCCGATCATGGGAATCATTTATGTTCCAGTTAAAGAACAACTTTATTCAGGTTTAGTCGGAAGTGGTTGTACCAAAACTGAAAATGGAAAGACAGTGGATTTACCTCTTCCTAAAGGTAATCGCAATTTTCGAGCAGTTGGCAGCAGATCCCATATGTCCGCTGAGACGGAAGCATTTTTTAATGAACTCAGAGATGAGCACGGAGAAGTGGAAGTGGTGTCTATGGGTAGTTCTTTAAAGATTTGCTTAGTGGCTGAAGGTGTGGCAGATGTTTATCCAAGGTTTGCCCCCACAATGGAGTGGGATACTGCAGCGGGTCATGCTATTGTTAGCGCTGCAGGCAAGAACTTAATGGACTTTTCTACTCAAAAAGAAATGATTTATAACCGAGAGGAATTACTTAATAACTGGTTTGTTGTTTCTTAATTAGCAAGCTTCTCGTTCTGGTAGATTGAGATTAATTCTAAGGTCAGTCAATTTAAATTCTAGACAATTTTCGAATTCAAATAATTGAATCGACTTCGCTTGACGGCCTCTTCTAAATGCAGTTCTGAAAGCTGGAATCCGTTCTGGAATAATGATCATTCCAAGATATGCAAGAACTTTTCCTCCAAAAGAACTTGATCCATTTCCGATCATAAATCCTTGAAGTAAAAATTCTTCAGTAGGCGATGTGTCGTAGTTCAAAACCACATGAAGCACATCATGGACTTCATATTGAGGTAATAATTGCATCTTTCTTTGATCTAAGAATAATGCCAGTTCTTTACCAAGTGTTTGATCCGGAAAATTTCTAATTGAAGTTAACGGATGTTTCCAGCTGCTTTTCTTTCTGAATAAATTTAAAACTGGAACTGCTTTTTCAATGCTAAACGTGATGATATGTTCTCTTATATTCATGTTGCTGATAAATTTGTTTTCTGAGCTCATTTATAGGCTCGTTAAGTAATGATTTTAAATCCCAAGTGGAAAGGTCAACCATGCGTTTACCCATTCTATAAGAGGAAAAATAGAGTTCACGTTTTTCAGGAATTACCAGTGTTCCTAATGCCATGGTGATGAATCCATAAATGGATCTTTTTCCGCATGCGTATAAGCGGTATTGCATCGATATTTCTTCGGGTACGGTGGTTCCAGTTTCTGTTAGAACATGAAATACATCATGGGATTCTAATTTGTTTTGAACTTCAAACCCGTTGTGATGAAGGAAAATGTACAATGACTTTCCAAGTGTTCCCTCTTTGTAGTTTTGTAAGTCTTGAGTGGAGATTTCCCAGCTCTCTTTATTTCTTTTAAAGAAGAAAAGATAGGCGTAGACTGATACCTCAAATAACTTTTCAAGAAATCTACACCGCAATTTATAGAATGGAATACGCATACGCAAAGTACTTTGAAAAACAAAGCAAGCGAATTGATTGATTGATATAACCTGATTATGATTATTTAACATAAGAATTTGATTATTCGCAAGAAATGCAAGCAACTAACCTATGTTAACCCACCAGAATTGTCTTGTCGTCATATATTACTTGCGAACTAGCTAGGGAATAGTAAATTTGTCCATTAAGAAAAAGGAGAATGAAAAAGGCATTAATAACAGGAGTTACTGGACAAGATGGTGCATATCTTGCAGAATTGTTACTTGAGAAAGGGTACGAAGTGCACGGTGTAAAGCGAAGAACTTCACTTTTCAATACGGATCGTATTGACCACCTGTACAAGGATTTGCATGAAAAAGACGTTCGTTTTTTTCTTCATTATGGCGATCTAACTGATTCAACGAACATGATTCGGATCGTACAGGAAGTTCAACCGGATGAGATCTACAATTTGGCCGCGCAATCTCATGTTAAAGTATCATTCGAAACTCCTGAGTATACAGCAAATTCAGATGCTTTAGGGACATTAAGGATTTTAGAAGCGATTAGGATTCTAAAATTAGAGAAAACTTGTAGGTTTTATCAAGCATCAACTTCGGAGTTGTATGGAAAAGTGCAAGAAGTGCCTCAGTCTGAAACAACGCCATTTTATCCAAGAAGCCCTTATGGAGTAGCAAAACTTTATGCCTTTTGGATTGTGAAAAATTACCGGGAAGCTTATGGGATGTTTGCTTGTAATGGGATTCTGTTTAATCATGAATCACCGTTACGAGGAGAAACTTTTGTTACTAGAAAAATTACAAGAGCTGCGTGTAGAGTTTCTCTTGGTTTGCAGAAAAAATTGTTTCTAGGAAATATTGATGCCAAAAGGGATTGGGGACACGCAAAGGATTACGTTGAAGGAATGTGGAGAATGTTGCAGCATGATATTGCTGATGACTTTGTATTAGCTACTGGAGAAACAGTATCTGTTCGAGATTTTGTAAACATGGCTTTTCTTGAAGTGGGAATCGAAATTGAATGGTCTGGAACTGGTGTAGATGAGAAAGGAGCCAATAAAGAGACTGGAGAAATTATAGTAGAAGTAGATCCTAAATATTTCAGACCAACTGAGGTGGAATTATTAGTTGGCGATCCATCTAAAGCAAATAAGGAATTAGGTTGGAAGCATACTCATGACTTACAGTCCCTTGTGAAGGATATGATGAAGGCTGATTTAGCACTCTTTAGAAAAGACAAATATCTCTTAGACGGTGGTCATAAAGTGATGGACTATAATGAATAAAGGAGATAAAATATATGTTGCTGGCCATAGAGGAATGGTTGGTTCTGCTTTAGTTCGAAAATTGGAAGAAGAAGGTTTTTCAAACATTGTGTTTAGAAAGTCTTCGGAACTTGACTTGAGAAATCAAGTGGAGGTGACTGAGTTTTTTGAAACACAAAAACCAGATTATGTTTTTTTAGCAGCGGCTAAAGTAGGAGGCATCGTTGCCAATAACACATATAGGGCAGAATTTATTTATGAAAACTTGATGATTCAAAACAACATCATTCATTCAGCCTACTTAAATGACGTGAAAAAACTTTTATTTCTGGGATCGTCTTGTATTTATCCAAAATTGGCACCTCAACCGTTGAAAGAGGACTATTTGCTTACAGATACACTGGAACCCACAAATGAACCGTATGCGATTGCCAAAATAGCTGGAATTAAAATGTGCGAGGCTTATAGAGATCAATATAATTGCGATTTCATTTCTGCGATGCCAACTAACTTATACGGGCCAAACGACAATTACGATCGAAAAAACTCTCATGTGCTTCCAGCTTTAATTAGAAAATTTCATGAAGCGAAAGATAACCAGCAAAATGAAGTAGAAATATGGGGAACCGGGTCACCCAAACGTGAATTTCTCCATGTTGATGATTTAGCAGAGGCCTGTTTTTATTTGATGCAGAATTATTCGAGCAAAGAATTTGTAAACATTGGCTCCGGAGAAGATTTAAGCATAAAGGATTTAGCATTATTAATAAAGAGTGTTATCGGATTTGAAGGTGAATTAACTTTTGATACATCCAAACCCGATGGAACGCCCAGGAAATTAATGGATGTGAATCGAATCAACGATTTAGGTTGGAAATATTCCATCGATTTAGAAACAGGAATTCGAAAAGTTTATAATAGTTTAATTGAATCCAATCATTTTAGTCAGCTATCCTAACCCTTGAAAAGTCATTTTTTCATATTGAGCTTTTTTATTTCCGTCATCTCGATTGGGCAGACTAAGAATTTGCCGTTAAATCATGAATTAAATTATCAATTTCAGCATCAGTTGATGTTAAATGACACGTTAGCTCATGGCTCAATGAGACCATATATAGAGTCTATGGTTGGGATTAAAGAGACGCCAAAGGAAATGATCGATACAGGTCTTTACTATTATAATCTCACTCAAAAATTATGGAAAGAGAACTTGTTCATGATTAAGGGAAAAGATTATCGAATAACCATTGACCCGTTAGGGAACTTCAGAGGAGGACATGACATTAGTGACACACTCAGGATCATGTTTAGAAATTCTAGGGCACTTCGGATTCAAGTTGATTTAGATTCGAATTTTTCGTTTGAAACGTTCATTTATGAGAATCAAGCTAAAATGCCGAGATATATTGCAGCCTATGCAGCTGAAACCGGAACTTTACCAAGTGAGGGGAGGGTAAAGATTTCGACTGATGGGGTAGATATATTAGATTTTGGAGTGACCATGGGATACTTATCATACAGCCCTAAGAAGAATTTGAATTTTCAATTAGGTCATGGGAAACAATTTGTTGGAAACGGCTACCGAAGCATGATCCTGTC
>JBLIOB010000136.1:0-10617 GCA_047639575.1 Parvicellaceae bacterium | reverse complement strand
ATGGAAATCTATTTGCTAACTTTAACCTTATGAAATACTTCGGGTTTTTATGCTGCCTTATTTTGATTTTCTCTTGTGCGGAGCATGTTCAGAAACAATCTAATGCAGTAAAAGAGAGCGCTTCTGCTGATACGACAGCTATTCCAGTACAGCGCTTTGACACTGTTTCGGTTATCGATACGGTTCAAATAGATAACTTAATAATCGATTTATCTTTTCTTTCTAAAGAACAAGAGACCCTACTTGAAACTGAAGTGAAAGAGTTTGTTACGACTGAAGAGTATCAAGATATTCTAGTAGCCATAAACCTTCGGAAATCTATCACTACAGCAGAGGATCTTTATAAATACTATACCGATATATTGCCAAAAGCAAAATGGGCTTTAACTGAAGGCATGACGAAGTCGCATCCAGCAGTTATGTATTCAGGAGATTCCGAGCCAGCGGATGATTGGCAATTCATCACAAAGTTGATCCCCGATTTAGTAGCTAAATGCTTATGTGGCGAATGTATGTCAGAGGCTCACATCTTAACCAATAAGATGTACGAATTAGCCCTTAAAACTCCAGAAAAGGAAGACGAGCAATACTTCGCGTATGCAATGGAAGTATTTTATTATGGTTGGGAAGACCGAGAAAAAACTGGCTCGGGGGAGGGCGATAAAATATTCGATGGATCAAATGATGGATTTAGCATCCATGACCATTGCAGTGTCTGTTATTACAATTCGCTGGGAGACTTTTTTCACTTCAACGCTTTGGAGTATGCCTTTTCGAAAGAATGGGATCTATATCAAGCCAAAGTTGATGACATCATTGATTATGCCCGATTCGGAGATTATGCTTACAACTTCTATTATAACAAACCAGAGGTCATGGGCGAAATCAAAGCTTTGGAAGGCTTAGCTTTAAATCAAGAGTTTAAGGATGGGCTTGTCAAGTTAAAGGAGCGAATTGAAGTCGGGACTGATATTTTCTACGGCTGCCAAACTGGTGAATGTCCAACGCCTTGATAATATAGCCCTAGTGCGGTCAAGCGCTGAACGCTTCGGCTTCAAGTCCGTTAATTCGAGTAATTTCTTCCGCGACTTTTATCTTTAATGATTCAGGCAAACCCTCGATTAGTTCGATTTTTGAAAATTCCACCACCACTTCGTCTTTGGGCAACAAGAATTTTTCTTCTTCGAAAATAGAGTTCCCCATTCCTTGCAGTAATTCTGCAACCTCATCGGTGTATTCTATGGGATACGTATCATTAAACTTTAAGATGGCATCTAGACGCTCAAAAACAGCGTTGTTTCCAATATTGCAACTATAGTCTTCATCCGACCAATACCCAATCCAATTAAATCGGTTTGGCAAATTACTAAAGCTTTGTTCCCCATAAACGAGAACTACAATGTCCACGAATTCGTCATCTATTATTGAAGGAGTTTGTTTACTCGCATCTCGGATACTCGCATTATTAATAATGATCACCATGTCAATACATTCTCCTCCACACTCTAAGTACGTTGGACTAAATCGATCGTTGTACTCGGAATAGATATCTGAAAAATCCCCGTGCGAGCTATACTGATTTTTTAAGAAGTACCGCTTCATATAATTAGACTCATACCAACTTATCGAGCCGATATGTTCTTCTCTAAATTGAATCGATTTCAAGTAAAATCGATCCAATTCGTTTTTGGTTTTAAGGGCCCTTAGCTCCGCATGAAGCTGGTCCAATTTTTCAATAATGATGGTTTAAACACCTTGTGTCACCCTCTTCAATGGCCCCGTCCTCCTCTATGGATTCGGCAGGATTTGCATGATTTACCCGTTCTAATAGATCTAGTGAGATTGAGCTGTCCGGCTGATCAACGGCTTCTACCGAATCTTTGTTTTCTCCTGATGGAGAACAACTTATAAAAAAATATTGACGTAATCGGGACTGCGAGAAGTGTGTATTTCATTTCTTAATTGGAAATCACGATCTGTTTATAACTCTATTCGAAATGGCTAAAGAAAACACTCCACATTTTAGAGGATCTCGATTCATCTTTAGGTCTATAGTATTAGCTTTTTGCATTCTTGCTTTCCTCCGAAAATTCACTTCAATTGCGTCAATAGATTTGCTAGGCCTTACCAATTAATTTAGCATCTACCCAAAATGTACTTTCAATATTTAAATCAACATCCTGGAGTAAAGTTTCATCAGTAACTGATCTTACTCTTAAAATAAAGTTATCTTTTTTAATGTATTCTTGAAAGTCTTCTCCAGTTACGTCCATAGTTAAAACAACCCCAATACTGTTGGATATGTTGTATTTAGAGGCTATTTTAATTTCAGCTAAACCATCCGCAGACATAAATACTTCTAAATCCTTAAGAAAGTCAAACTCTTGTCCGGGAGGGTTGGTGATCGTGACCTTCATTCCGGAAAGTGTGATCTTTTGAATTTTATCTTTTCTTGTATCATGTACGGCAAATTCCGCTTCTGAATTAGTCTCAATGTCCGGTGTAAATAGGTTTACGGGAATATTTATACTGGTGGTACTTTGAATCGTTATTGACGAATCGTACTTCAAATTGAATTGCGTTAATTTATCCGCCTTTTTGCAGCCAAACAAAACAATTGTTACCAATAAAAGGCAAATTCCTATTTTCTTACTTCTCATATTTAATTTTACTTTATTTAAAAGTATCCGTTGACTTTTAATGATCGACAAGCAGTTATCACTGATGTAATTAAAAAATCAAAGCACATAAATTACAAACAGTAGAATTCCCAATTTTAAAACATCAATAGTTACGTTTAAAATTCGTTAGGGTTGTTTCATTTAAAACTCCAATCGTACTGGTCGATGTTTACACAACAAGCTTTAAGTAAATCAATACTTCCTCTGATGTCATCTTTATCCGCCATTTCCACGGATTGGTGAAGGTGACGAGTAGGAATAGAAACAGCTCCTGCGATAGATCCGCCATCCGTCATTTGCTGAATTCCCGCAGTATCCGTTCCACCTGCTGTTAATATTTCTGGTTGCCATTTGATCTTTTCCTTATTAGCAACCTCCTTCATGTAGGCTACCATTCGATAATCACAAATAGTTCTAGAATCCATTATTTTAATCGCAGTTCCTTCGCCCAAAGCGGTTACTTGTTCGTGCTTTGCAGCTCCCGGACAATCAAAAGCTATAGTCGTGTCTAATCCAAAACCGAAATCTGGCTGAATCTTCTGAGCAGATGTGTTTGCTCCTCTTAATCCAACTTCTTCTTGAACAGTGAATACTCCGTAAATATCATAAGGAACTTCTACATCTTTCAACTCTCTTAGCATTTCAATTAAGATGAACACTGCTAAACGATTATCTAAAGATTTTGAATTCACACAAGAACCCATTTCAATCAAATCTCTTTGTCTGGTAACAGGGTTTCCAATCTCAATGTACTTTTCAACTTCTGCCTTTTTCATTCCTAAATCAATGAAGTAGTCTGAATGTTTTGGAAGCTTATTTCGTTCCTCAGGAGTCATCACGTGAATAGGCTTAGAGCTCATTACACCGATTAAATCTTTCTTACCATGCACGATTACTCGTTGAGCAGTGTGTGTTTTTGGATCAAATCCTCCAAGGTTATGAAAACGTAGAAAGCCGTTCTCATCAATGTGGGTAACAATGAATCCAATTTCATCCATGTGGGCCCCAATCATTACTTTCTTGTCACTCTTGCCTTTTTTAATAGCGTAGACGTTGCCCATGTTGTCTGTTTCCACAGAATCAACGAAAGGGGTTACTTCTTTGATGACTAATTCTCTTACTTTTTGTTCAAAACCAGGTGCTCCTGGGGTCTTGCAGATTTCGCTTAATAGTTGGACGTTAATTGGCATTGTATAGATTTAGGGTTTTCTTCGCTTGAATCAAATATAGCTTATCTTAAGCATATTGGTGTCTCCTTTGTCCTCTATGGGCATACTGGCTGTATTGATGATAATATCTCCTTCTTCCACATAGCCGTCTTTCTTTAGGAGATACTTAATATCGGCAATTGTGTGATCGGTACTTACCATTTTATCATAGTAAAAACAATCTACCCCCCAGACAAGACTCATCATTGAAAGTAAAAATTTATTACTTGAAAAAACATACACTTTAGCCCGTGGCCTTTGGCTTGATATTTTAAAGGCTGTGTAGCCTGAATGCGTCATTGTGACAATGGCTTTAGCTTCAATATTAATTGCTAATCTACATGCGTTAAAGCAAATTGAATCTGTAATGAACCGCTCCTGGTTTTTCTCTGGAATACGCTCGTGATTGTACAATTCATCGTATCCTTTTTCAACTTCTTTAATGATCTTGACCATATAGTCTACCACTCGAAGTGGGTACTCACCAACAGAAGTTTCTCCCGAAAGCATAACGGCATCAGCCCCATCCATTACCGCATTGCCAACATCGCTAACTTCTGCTCTGGTTGGAACGGCAGTGTCAAGCATAGATTCCATCATCTGCGTGGCGATAATCACTGGCTTAGCGTTTATTAAGCACTTTTGTACAATCTTCTTTTGAAGAACTGGTACCTGCTCCATCGGCATTTCAACTCCTAGGTCCCCTCTTGCCACCATAATTGCATCCGTTGCATCAATAATGTCATCGATATCCTCGATTGCCTGAGGTTTTTCAATTTTAGCTACAACTCTTGCTTGCGAGTGGGCGCTTTTAATAATGTGTTTTAATTCAATTATATCTCTGGCACTTCGTACAAAAGAAAGACCAATCCAATCAACCCCCAACTCAAGCGCATAAGCCAAATCAACAACGTCTTTTTCTGTTAAACTTGGCAAAGAAATATTAGTGTTCGGCAGATTAACTCCTTTATTAGAGGATAAAACTCCTCCTATTTTCACCATCGTTTCTACCTCATCTACTCCATTTGTTGAAGTAACTTCAAGCATCAGTTTACCATCATCCAAAAGGATTAATTCTCCAGCTTGAACGTCTTGCGGTAATTTGGTATAATTCATATAGGCCTTAGTAGAATCTCCTATTAATTCTGTGCTTACTAAACTAAAGGAGGTGCCCACTTCTAACATGGAATTTTCTTCCATTTTCCCAACTCTTAGTTTTGGCCCTTGAAGATCTGCCAAAAGCGCTGTATGTGTTCCTAACTCATCATCTAAGGACCTTACATTACGTACAACGGATTCGTGATCTGAATGATCACCATGTGAAAAGTTAAGCCTGCAAACGTTGACTCCTCTTAAGATAATTTCTTTCAACATCTCTCGAGAACTAGTTGCTGGACCAATCGTTGCTATTATTTTTGTTCTTCTATTCATTTTAAAATATTAGGTTCTTTTTTGACTTTAATTTTGCCACATCTATTTCAAATGCAGTCAGAACCAGTGCAATTTTTCTAAGGTTAGTTGTTTCCTTAATTACATCAACTGGTAAAGAAGCCTTGATCATAAAAACAAAGTCTGCCTGTCGTAGTTCAGGAATTAAATATCCTGCTCCAACTCGATTACCAATTAAAAAATACTCATTTTGTTCGTCTTCATCGTAAAAAGAATAAACCGGATGTTCGCTTCTTTCTAAAGGGTTATTGCTAAGAATGTCCAAAGCATATTCCTCTTTTTCCATTCTGTAGCCTAACTCCTTATTAATAGCCCAAGCCAATCGATAGTCTTTAGCGTGACAGCTAATTCCTATTAATTTGAAATCATAATCGTATTCTTCTTCTAGTACGTATTTCATTTCTGGCTCACTCTTCAGCGACCTCAAATATACAATCTAACCACTCAAGATTACCATTGCCCTAAGAATTAAAGAGATTCAGAAAAATATTAATCCTTCTCGAAGCGAATTATGACGTAACCCGCTGATTACTAAAACTTAAATACGTCTTTTTTATGAGCGCTAAGTTTAAACTAAATCAAAAAGAATAATTCTGCACTCAGTTTAACTAACACTCAAAAACTTTAACACAATCAAAATAATCACGCAAACATTGCAATTATATCTACATTAGTATTAAGCTCATGTAAAGACCAAAAAATCGTAAAAGCCCTAGAAGGTACTTGGAACGTAACTAGCTTAAAACAAAACAATGTTCAACTAATTAACGCGGCAACCTCTTCAACATTTGCATGGGTAAATTGTAAAGTGAAAAAAGGCGACTGTGATGGAACATCTACGTTCGCTATAACTGGATTTCCTGCATTGACTTCAGACTTTACTTATACTATTTATTAAAAAGGAACTAAGATAAGCCTTGAATACACGGACGCTGGTGAAGCCGACCTTATGGGTGCTGACATTTTAACTCAGACGGATACTGAATTCTCTTTTTCAGGAACAGATTCTGATTCAGATTCTATTATTGTAGTAATGACTAAGTAAGAACCCTAAATTATTGAAAGGGTCAGTTTTAGCGAACTGGCCCTTTTTTTTGTACCTTTTTTTCATAAAATGAAAGCAATAGAACTTATTAATGGAGGACATTTCGGTATATGAATATGCATTTCTGGCAGCAGCATTAGCGCCTTTATTTTTTATCTTTTTTGATTATCACAAGTCAAAAAATATTTGGAAGGCCTTCCTTTTTGTTGCTTTGATTTTATCGGGAATCATTCTGGTTTTCATGCTTTGGGACTATTTAGGCATGTTCGTTTTGTATACACTTCCTCTCTTTGCCGCATTCCCCTTTATTATAGCTGTTGTTGGTAAAAAAAGGAAGAACTAAGCTGACTGTGCTATAGAAACTTTTATTTGTTTCGCTTCTGGAAACTGCAACGAGATTCGATTATGGACCTCATCGTTCCACAACATTCTGTAATGACCAGCATTTTCTAGCGTGTACAGCTCCGTTCTCGGTAAATAATTAGAGATCTTCTGGGAATAGATGTATGGCAAGACTTTGTCATTCTTATCATGGATCATCGTTAAGTGATTGTAGTTAATTTCCTTGGCTTTTTCTTGAACCGTTAGGTTTACAATACCCTCACCAAACATTCGATTAACTTTTTCAATGATTAACTCAAATGGCTTTTGTGGAAGGTGAATTAAATCCTTAAAATATTCGAAAATCGCAGACAGTTCGTTTGGACTTGTTAGGTAAATCAACTGGTCTATTTTAAAATCCCTTTCGCTCAATGCAAAAGTGGTAACTGCAGATCCAAATGAATGGGAAATAACCGAAAATGGCTTTGAAGGCCATACCCGATCAATTACATCTAATAGCGCTTCTTTACATTCAAACAAATTGGTGTGTGAGTGGTTGTCATGCCCATGAGCTGACAAGTCCATACTTACCACGTGAAATCCCTTATCGGCCATTTTATAGCCGATTCCAGCCATACTCCCTGCATTCGATTCCCAACCATGCACCAGAAACACAAGTGGCCCATTTGGGTCTCCCATTTCATAGCAATTAATGTCCCTAACGGAAGAACGGGCAGTAAAATGATGTGCCTTTTGATAAAACGCCAATTCCCGTTTTTTAAACTTTAAGTTTCTGGTACGTTGAAAAAGTCGGAAGGCCCGTTCTGATGCCAGCTTTGGATTAATTCTACCCATTATCTGATAGTAAACCCGGATTCCAAACATGTAAATTTTCATTTCTTATCTTTTTATACCAATCGGTATTTTAGTAGTTAAAAAAATGCTACTTCATTAGTTCATTGTCAACTTGCGCATCTAAATACTCCATCATATCAACAATATGCAATGGGTCTTTCATCATTACAGATGAAAATATTGCCCCTTGGATTTGGGAGATAAACCTAGCTCCAAGTTTAACAGGGTCTAACTCGGTTTTAAATTCTCCATTTGCTTTACCTTCTTCTATAATTTGCGCAATATTATTTTGAAGTTTACCAAGTACGGTCGTCACCCTTTGATGAAGCTTAGCGTTTAAATTATTAGTATCAACTCCCACGTTTAACAACGGACAACCACCAAACTCTAATGTTTTCACATAATATTTGCGATAAAAATTGGTCATTGCTTTTAACTTCGCTTCGGCAGATACCTCGTGGTTAATTTCGTCAGCTACTTTCCAAACAATTTTTCTAATGTTATAATTAAATACTTCAATTGCCAAGTGCTCCTTGTTTTCAAAGTTTCCGTAGATAGCTCCTTTGGTGAGGCCAGTCACCTTGGTAATGTCGGCCATGGACGTAGCAAAAAAGCCTCTTTTATTAAACACAGGCGCCACCTTTTCGATTATATATTGAGTCGTTATTTCTGCTTTTGTAGCCATTTAATTGTACAAATATACACTTTTTATACCAAACGGTATATTCGTGTTGTGCTCAGCTGAAAATCACTACTTTGGTATCACCAATTGATCTGATTTTAATTCGGATAATAATCAAGTTTCCAGTGAAGCTATTTTTAATCTTTCTAGCATTATTCCCGTATCTATCATTCGGTCAACTATCTGGGGATCAAATCGAGCGAATAGAAAAATATAAATCAATTATTGAAACGGCAGATAACGACAGCAACATTGTAAACGCATATCTCGCCTGGGACTATGAAATATACATTTCTGACCCCGAACTTGATTTTGATTTGAACAAGAAAATTGAAACGTTATGTACCTATAATTTGGCGCGACAAACGCCTGCTTCAGAGCGGCATTATTATCTCAATCAAATGGCTCGCTCTTTGAACAACCTTGGGTTAATTTACCATGATCATGGTGACTATGGGATGGCTATAGATTGCCATACTGGAAGTTTAAAAATTAAAGAGCAAATAAAAGACAAAGCTGGTATTTCAGGGTCATTAAATAACATTGGAATGATTTATTGGGCACAGGACGATAGCAAAATGGCCCTTGAATATTATCACAAAAGCATCGCGATTGCCACAGAATTAAATGACAAACTAGGCATTGCGACAACACTCAACAACATTGGAATCATTTATGAGTCCGATAAAGACTATGAAAATGCGATAGACTATCATTTAAGAAGTTTGGCTTTGCGTGAAGAATTAGACGATAAAAATGGAATTGGCACATCGCATGGAAACATTGGGATCCTCTATCGAGATCAAGAAAAGTTCAATTTAGCCCATGATTATTTTACTCAAAGCTTAGACATATATGAAGCAATGTCTGACAAAAAAGGGATGGCCTTTTCATTAAACAATTCAGGCCTGACCCATCTAAGACAGGAAAACTACCAGGCTGCCATCGAGTCTTCATCTAGAGCTTTAACTATTGCGGAGCAAGTGGATGGTGCAACCGAGATTAAAGATGCTGCAGAAATTTTATACCTCGCTTACAAGGCAATTGGAAACAACCTAAAAGCACTGGAAATGCACGAGCAGTATATGCTTATGATAAACAGTATAAGAAGTGAGGAAAATCGTAATGAAGTAATCAAACAAAAATTCAAATATGATTTCGCAAAAAAAGAAGCGATTGAAAAAGCAAACCATGAAGCCGAATTAAAACGGAGAGATGATGTTGCGGAAGAAAAACAAACTAACCTGAATATTATCATTTCATCTGTTTCGATTGGATTAGTTCTGGTTATAATCTTTACTATTTTCCTGCTAAATCGCTTCCGATTAATTCGAAAGCAAAAGGCACTAATCGAGGAACAAAAGAAAACCGTTGATCATGCATATGATGAATTAGAGGAAAAGAACAATGAAATAACAGATTCTATTACGTATGCTAGAAGGATTCAAGAAGCTATTATGCCTCCTATGAGCCTCGTTGAGGATACTTTTGCAGATAGCTTCATACTCTACAAACCTAAAGACATCGTGGCTGGCGACTTCTATTGGATGGAAACCGTTTTAACCGAAGCCGAGCCGATTATAATTTACGCAGCCGCAGATTGCACCGGACATGGAGTTCCAGGAGCAATGGTAAGTGTTGTTTGTGACAATGCAATGAATAGAGCAGTAAGAGAATTTGGCCGTACTGATCCAGGGGAAATCCTTACCAAAACTAGAGAGTTGGTAGTTCAAACTTTTGAAAACAGTGAAAACGATGTGAAAGATGGTATGGATGTTTCCTTGTGTGCCATTCAGGGTTCAATTCTAAAGTTTGCAGGCGCCAACAATGCACTTTGGGTGATTAGAAATGGAGCGCTTATGGAGACCAAAGCAAGTAAACAAGCAATCGGAATTGTAGACAACCCGATTCCTTATCCTACTCACGAGTTTGAATTAAAAAAAGGAGATTTAATCTACGTATTTACAGACGGATTCGTAGATCAGTTTGGAGGAGAAAGAGGGAAAAAATTTAAACCTGCTAACTTGAGAAAGTTGCTTCTATCCATTCATGATCTACCCATGAAAGAGCAAAAAAAGACAATTGATGAGGCATTTGAAACCTGGAGAGGTAGCCTTGAACAGGTGGATGACGTTTGTTTTTTTGCTGTTCGGTTTTAGATCAACTTTTTAAATGCTGATCTTGCTGCTAACTTCTCCGCTTCCTTTTTAGATCTTCCAATAGCTTCTGATACAAAATCAGAATCAACGTATAGTTTGGCCAAATACTTCGTCACTTTGGATTGAACTTCTGTAACTCGGTATTCTAATTTCAGACCATTTTTCTGAGACCAGATTAATAATTGACTTTTATAGTCGGTATCTGTTTCTCTTAAAT
>JBLIOB010000135.1:0-10629 GCA_047639575.1 Parvicellaceae bacterium | reverse complement strand
TTGTGCCCTGAGTGTATTGCTAAAATGAAGTGGAATTTGAATCTTAACGAAGTCATCCGATTTAATGAGATTGATGATTTTTACGAAAGTCAAAAGGTAAATCCTTATTATCAAAACTATTATCAGGCAGTAACAGAATTACTGGATACGCTTCACTAGTCGCTTTATAAACTAATCTCAATTTAAGATGATAAAGGCAGTAATTTTTGACATGGATGGCCTCATAATTAACTCGGAACCTCTTTGGAGAAAAGCTGAAATAGCGATCTTTAAAGAGGTTTCTGTGTTTTTAACAGATGATGATTGTGCTGGCACAGCTGGATTAAGAATTGATGAAGTGGTTGATCATTGGTTTAAACAGTTCCCGTGGAACGAGAAACAACTTATTTCAAAACCAAACTTAGTTATCAAGATTGTAGATAAAGTAATTGAATTAATTCAGGCAGAAGGTGAGCCTCTTTTAGGTATTCCAGAAATTTTCAACTTTTTCCAAGCAAAGCATATCCCAATGGTCATTGCTTCTTCTTCTCATTACAACATTATAAATGCGGTAGTAGAAAAGCTTCAAATTGGCACCTATTTTGAATTCCTATATTCTGCCGAAGACGAAGAATTCGGAAAGCCCCATCCGGGTATTTTTATAAGCGCAGCACGAAAACTGGATGTGGCCTGTACAGATTGTATCGTCTTTGAAGATTCTTTCAATGGAGTTCTAGCTGCTCTCAGCGCTAGAATGAAAGTGATCGCAGTTCCTGAACCTCACTTATTTGAGCAACCGAAATTTGACATCGCTCAACTCAAACTGAAGTCCTTAACTGATTTTGATACCTTAAGCCTCCAACAGCTCTCTTAATTCTTTTTTAAGCTTAGATGTTTCGATGTTCAAATCGATTTCGAAATCCGATTCTAATTCTGCGGCTCTTTCTATCAAGCCTGAGATATGTCTTGTTCTTGCAGCTTCATCTCCCATTACCTTGTGATTAAATCCTTTGAACCATTTCTCAATTAAATCAACACCATCTCTAGTATGCCCAGTTAGAAAGCTTTTTTGAAATTTCTCCCAGATATAATTAACCGCAATATCGTTCGGGTGAACTAGGTCTTCTTTAAAAAATCGATAGTCTCTAAGATCATCCATCACTATCTCATAAGCCGGGAAATAACTTACATTCTCAAATCTTCTAACCAACTCATGAACTGCAACGTTAAGCGTAGACTTAGACCATTGGTTTTCAACTGTACCGTCTTTCAAATGACGGACAGGACTTATGGTAAATACAACCTGGACATTTGGGTTTAATGAAAACAGATGTCCGAAAGTTTGAGAAAATTGGGACACGATATCGTTCACCCCTAATTTCACTTTTTCAAAATTACTTCCTGGAACCTTGTGACAATTTGCCACAAAACCAAACTCATTATGCTTGTATACCCATGCGGTTCCTAACGTAACGTAGATCACATCTGCATCCTGAATCAAATCAAAATCACGTTCAATTCCAGAATTTACGTTGCTTAAAACCTCATCCTTATTAGTTGATTTGAATCCATGATGGTTAAACGAAAAGTAAAGACCATTCTCTGTCTTAATTTCATCTAATGAATAATTTACATTACCAATTCCATCAAGTAGCGCCTGATTTACCGAGTGAGGATTAAACAGAATTCCATGTGAGATTTCTTCAGTAGAAATCTTTGCAGCTCGTAATTTATTACCAATGTTTTGAGAAAAGCAAGAACCAATCATAAGTACACGTGAACCATGCTCTAGTCTTACTTTAGAAACAGGTACATTAAAATCGGATCGAAATTTCATGGAGAGAGGCGTATTATAGGTTGGTTGCAAATATACGATTGAGATGTGGTTTTAATTCGGTACTATCTTGTTTATATTCAACAAGTTTTCCACCATCAATTAACCAAATATGTGTGCAGAAATCTAACGATTCGTGTATGTCATGAGTGGCCACCACAACTCCTTTATCGGCTTTAACAAACGCTGCCAATTTGCTGAACAAATTACGTTTGCGCAAAACATCTAGAAACGCAGAAGGTTCATCCATAATGATGAAATCGGAGTCCTGTACAAATGATCTACAGATCATTACTTGTTGAAATTCTCCATCACTTAATTTTTCAAGCTCCCGATTCTCTAAATCTCTGATCTTAAATTCATCAATATATTTTTGAATTAACCTCAGCCCAAGTTCATCTGTCCTTCCAGTCCAGTTCACGTAAGGATACCTTGCAGTTGCTAATAACTCAACCACCGTCATAGAGGGTACATGATATCTTCCAGCAAGTACCACAGACAATTTTTTAGAAAACGAAAGGCGATCAAGTTTAGTGACATCTGTATTGTCAATTTTAATGAGTCCGGAGTCCAAAGACTCTTCTTTATAAATGGCTCTCAGTAATGTAGACTTACCGCATCCATTGTTACCAAGAAGGCCAATAAATTTACCTTTTTCTATTCTTCCTGATACGTTTTCGAAAATAGATTTACCGCTATAAGATTTTGATATGTCAAGTAATTCTATCACCCTATTGCCCTCCTATTTTTGAGTAAGACCAAAATTACAATTGGAGCTCCTATTGCAGAAGTAACCGCATTTAAAGGGAGTGAAATATCTGAGTATCCTGGAACCTTTGCAACGATGTCACAAAACAAAGCTAAGCTGATTCCAATTAATAAGCACCCAGGTATTAAAACACGATGGTCTGATGATTTAAACCATCCCTTTGCTAAATGTGGAACTGCCAATCCAAGAAAAGCAATCGGCCCACAAAACGCAGTAACTATAGAAGTTAATAGACCTGCCGTAATTAAAATAATCCAACGCACCCGCTTAGTATCTACTCCAATTGATCTTGCATATACATCACCTAACAACCAAGCATTTAATTTTTTCTGTAAACTGAAGGCGACTCCAATTAAAGCAAAAATCCCAACGGCTAGTAATAGCAGTAACCAGTAAGAATCAATTTTTCCAAAACTTCCAAACCCCCAATGAACGAATTCTTTTAATTCTCTTTCTCCAGAAAAAGAAGCTAATACTGAAACCGCACTTGAAGCAATGTACCCGAACATTAATCCAAATATTAACAATGTAACATTAGATTTTATTCGGGTGGAAACGGCAAGAATTAAGAAGAGAGAAATCAAACCACCGGCAATCGCAAACAAGACATAACTAAAATGGGTAGCCCAACCAGCAGTCATCTCAAACATCGACCCAGCCATTACAGCAATCGCTACACCCAATGAAGAGCCGGAAGTTAACCCTAGCACTGATGGTCCTGCCAAAGGGTTTCTGAAAAACGTTTGCATCAATAGACCTGCAACAGATAAACCACCTCCAAATATTAATGCGGTTAAAGTTCTGGGAAGTCTTACTCCATGAATAACGTTAAAACTTCCTCCTTTCAGATCGCCTGAGAAATAATCAAACAGAACACCAAAATCATAATATCTCCCGCCTACCATCAAATCGGCAAGAAACAAAATCGGAATTAATATGAGAAAAAAAAGGTATTTCAAGGCCTTGGTTTGACATGCCAAAAGTACTTCAATTTGTGATCGGGTAAAAGTTCCCGATGAAAAAGGTGTACCAAATCTTTAATAATGATGTCGGGCTCTAACAAAGCGTCTTCAAAGTAATTTACGTTTGCAGTATTACAATGAATAACATGCTCATCAGTAAATGGCTTCATCAGCCTATATTTTGGGTTTTCTTCAAGCAAAGCTTCAGTCGTAAACTTTCCTTGATATGAACTAATTAAAACCATCACATCAGCTTGCTCAGAATCTTCTATAACAACTTCTAAATCCTTCGTATAACTTCCAGTCCTGTCATCCTTCCAAATAAATTTACCTCCGGCATCTTCGAAAAGTTTAACCCCCATACTATTTCCTCCGGGCGCACTCCAAAGTTCATTAAAAATAGAACCTGCCATTACCCTAACTGGTGCAGCATTTTTAGCTATTTCAAGTGTTGAATTATAACTCCTGGTAATCGTCTCAAAAATCCCAAAAGCCTCGGCTTCTTTATTATATAATAATCCGAAAAGTTTGATCCATTCTGCTTGACCTAAAGGATGCGCTTCTTTGTATTCTGTATTATAAAATAACTGGATTCCCATATCTTCTAGTCTTGAATAATCAGGGCTGTTAAATGGGTAAACCATTAATACTTCCGGATCTATTTCCAGGACTTGCTCAAGGTTAATTTCTTCGCTCGCTGAAATGTTGGCTGTAGTCTTATTTTCAATTTGCTTTCTGATACTCTTGTTTCTAACAAACTGAGCATTTGCTACACCATTAACCGTGGTTATTTCTCCAATACGATCTATAAAAGGCAAATAGGTAGTGCTTAAACATGCTATTGACGTTAAAGGAATTTTAATGTTTTGAACACCAGGTACTGATTTTGGTGCTTTGTTCTTATGAAGTAGGTATTGAGCAATTTGGATAGAGTCATCATAGACAGTCACCAAATGATTTCCTTCAATTCTTTCAATTTTAAATCCTGTGGCGTAAAGTAGCTCGTACTCTTTTACTATTTCAAGAGGAATAGAATCCTGCAGAAATGTATCTTCCCAAGCAGTAGAGTCTACTTCAGGCAGCCCTTCACCGCAGGCAAATAAGAAAAGGAATAATAATGGTATTAATCTCGCCATGATTTTATTCTGCCTTCAACTCTTTTTAAGGTTCTTTCTTCAAATAGAAATGTAAACTCACGATTCCCTTCGGCATCGGTAATTATTATTTTTGCAGGATGATTGGGACCTTTATAGTCGCCAATCTTTCCAATAAAATCTTCTTGGCTCATACCAATGGAAACTCCATTATCAAAAACAAATCCAGGATTTTGAACAAATACAAAACTCAATTCCCATTCAGTTTCGCCCATTATATATTCTAGCCTACTAGAATAAAATGTGTGTTCTAAAACTGTATAGGTCTTGCCATTTTCATCTTTCTTTTCTTTTTTGCGTTCAAGGACTTTGGCCATTCCAGTTGTTTTCATCTTAGGCTTAACCTCAAAAAGATAAGGCGGGTTTTTAAAAAGTCTGTGGGCAAAGAACTCATTTGTTATTGTGATTTCTCCCTCCTGCTTGTAGCCGGATCCTTCGTGAATTTTTTCATATTCCCACGCGCGTTCAAATTTTTGCAGACCTAACTCCTCCACTATTTTTTCAAATGATTTCAGTTGTTTCAAGGCTACTTTCGTATCATATTCAGCTGCTGATTCTTCGGCTTCGTTAGGAAATAAATCAATTTTTTGGCATTCAAAACAAATGGATATGGAAGCAACCGGTTCATTTTTACCATTAAAATAAATGAGCCCATGTCTTGGAAAAAAACATTTGGACAATCCTGTTTCCAGCGTAGATAAATCTTGAGTAGTAATTTTGGTAAGTGCGGCAACCTGTTTTTCATTCAAACTAACTCCATCGCCCATTTTTGAAAAGGCATAATAATCCTTTTTCCAAATTTTACTATCTGGTCTTGAAGATGATTTTTTAGTATTAAGCATGTACATTTTGACAGACTTATAAGCAACTCCCGGAAACCCTACTGTTTGTGCATTTGTAACATTTTGAAAAAAGAAGAGTACAACCATCAACGTTATCGCCAATTTTGAACCTGTAATTAATCTGGGTATCAAATTTCCTTTTAAAGCCATCGTTTTTCAATTTTTGTGAAGATATCATATTGGTAGTGGAGTTGTATTATAATCACCTACGATGTTTTCCACAAGTCAGTAAATGACCCAACATTTGCCTGACTATTTAACACGTTTGTGTTAACACGTTACAGCGTTGCGCATAAAAAGATATTAGAAATTTTAATTAATTCGTTCTGATGAGAAAGGTCTTGATCATATTGTCCCTAATTATAGTGCCCATTTTGAGCGTAAATGCTCAGGACCCTAAATTGGACAAACTTGAAATGTTCTATGATCAAGGGCACTTTGGAAAAGTGCTGCGGAAGTCAAAAAGAATGTTGAAAGACTCCGCATATGCAAACCACCCCCTTCCGCATATGTGGAAAGCCCTAAGCGCAGTTGAAAAAGACCTTAAAAAGGATAAAAACTTGGTGAAAACTTTATCGAAATCTGCTAAGGATTTCCAAGAATTCTCTTTAAAGACGAATGCAGCTTACTACATAGAAACTTACAATAATGAGATTTTAGATTATCAAGAAATCTTTTTAAATCAAATTGCAGACTTAAAAAAATCCAAAACCAAAGCGGCTAAAAAGCTTTTTAAAGTCTACCAAGAAACGTTTGATTCGGAAATAGCATATGAAGAAGTCATTAAAATTGAAAACACTGAGGTAGTCAAACCAACTGATAATTCGAAACCTAAGAACTTACGATCTCAAGTAATTAAAGAAGCTAAAACTCACATTGGAATCCCTTATAAATGGGGAGGAACTACTACTTCAGGATTTGACTGTTCTGGCTATACATCTTATGTGATGGCCAAGAACGGTATTGAACTTGCCAGAATGGCGCAAGATCAAGGGAAAGCAGTCGATAAAATTTCAATGAAGAAAGCCCAACCTGGCGATTTAGTGTTCTTTGGAAAAGGATCCACGGTTACCCACGTAGGTATCGTTGTATCCCAGCCAGGAGAAGATTTAAGTATGATTCACGCCTCTTCTTCCAAAGGCATTATGATTAGCAATATTGAGAGCTCATCCTACTGGAAACCAAGACTTTTATATACCGGCACTATAATAGACTAACTATGAAAAAACTAACGATAATATTATCATCCCTATTTTGCTTTTGCATTGCAAGCGCATCTGCAGGAATAGGAAGTTCTGATGCAACTCCGCCATTCCCAAAAAAGTCTGTTACTATAATAATTGACGCAGGCCATGGTGGACATGACCCTGGCAACTTGAATGGCAGTACCGGAATGAAGCTTGAAAAAGACTTAAATCTTGAAATCGCTAAAAAGCTAGGGGATTATCTTCAAGAATTTCTTCCAAACCAAGTTAAAGTAATATACACTCGGAATTCTGATCAATTCATCGCTCTTGAAAATCGTGTGTCTGTTGGAAACAGCAAGAAAGCAGATTACTTCATTAGTGTTCACTGTAATTCAAGCGTAAAGCCTGACGTTTGTGGTACAGAAACACATGTTCACAATGCAGACAGCAAAGTGGCTAGAGAATTGGCTACTCAGATTCAAAATCAATTTGCAAACAGAGCTGGCAGAGTAGATCGAAAAGTAAAAATCAAGCATGACAGAGGATATAATTTATTGGTGTTAAAGGATTCTAAAATGCCTGCCGTACTAGTTGAATGTGGTTTCATGACCAATTCGACTGAAGAAGTGTATTTGAATTCAGATAAAGGTCAATCACTGATAGCATCTGCGATATTTAGAGCATTTAGAGACTATATCAAAGTTCGTCATGGGATTACGCAGAAAGATCCAAATGAGGTGACCAAACCAGCTGGGCCAGTCTATAAGATACAGATAATGGCCTCTCAGACACCTGTTTCATTAGAAATGCCAGACTTCAAAATAGTAGGTGAAGAAATTGAAGAAATAAAACTGGAAGGCACTACATTCAACTACAAGTATTATGTAGGAACATTCGAGAATAAGAAGGAAGCGAAGAAAATGTTGAAAAAGGTAAAAGAATCACCATTCACTGATGCATTCGTAGTGCGATTCGAATAGATTTATATGGATTTTCTAGAACGTTCATTCGTCCCAATAATTATAGGTTTTGCTTGTTTCTGTTTGTTCATTGGCATTAAATTCTTTGTCAAGAGCAAACACAAAAGACCAGACAGCAAAGAAATAGATGAGCTCAAAGACGAAGACGGGAGCATTGATGCTCAGGACTAAGTATAAATTTCAATAGGATGAAAAAGGTTTTATGGTTTGCGCTTTATATATTCCTTTTCTGTTTATTCACTCTTATCTCCCAAACTGGAGGCCTAATCCTATTACTTTGCATTCCTTTATATAGATTTATCGGTAAGCGCATTTCAAAACGATGGCTTCGCAATATTCTTAAGCCAGCTTCATTTATTACGGTATACCTTTTAATCACTGTAACTCTAACACCCTTATTTGCCAGTTTCTTTGGAAGACAGCCTTTGCCGATTAATTCTAATGCTCATTTAAAACCATTATCGAATTGGACATGGATATTAAATCGACATTATGTGAGTCAAAATATGATTGATGTATTGGAATCATCAACTGACGAGCTTTCGGTTAAAAATGAAAGAGTTGTAATAAGTTATTTAGATGGTTGTTTTCCATTTATTGATAATTTCCCATTGCTGCCTCATATAAGTCATGACGATGGTAAAAAACTTGATTTAGCTTTCTTTTATAAAGGACCAAGTGGCCAACTAATAAATGGTGATGCCCCTTCATTTATAGGATATGGGGTTTATGAAGGGCCAAAAGAAGGCGAAAAAGATCAACCATATTATTGTGAAGCGAAAGGATATTGGCACTATAGCATTATTGAAACATTTGTTCCGCAAGGAAGAAAACAAGAACTAACATTTGATCAAGCGAGAACCAAAGAACTCATACAGACTATAGCAAACAATAGAAATGTATCCAAAATTTTTATTGAACCTCATCTTAAGAACAGACTAAATCTTAATTCGCCAAAAATCCGATTTCATGGCTGTCAAGCAGTAAGACATGATGACCATATACATGTAGAGGTAAATTAATAAATCCACCTTTTTAGTTCTTTATCTAAACGCTAGGCCAAATCTGAAAATAAAATCAGAATCTAAACTAGCACCTTCCTGGTACCCTTTGCCCTTATAGCCTATTGTCCCTTGAACGTATGCATTACGTTTCTTTAAAATTCGGTAGTTGATATTTACTTGTCCTCCTCCACTAAAGCCTTCAAATGATTCAAATAAGGCATCTTTCTTAAAAGATATTTCTGGTTGATTCCAAAACGACATCATTCCGTCAATCGCCAGTTTTTTCTTTTTTCCGAACAATAAATTGAATGCTTTTATATCAACTCCCATAGATTTCACATATCCTCCAACCGCGTGGTGAAAATCAAATTCGAACATCGCTTTGTCTATTTTCAAAAAGTTCTGGTAATTAAGCTGGGGGCCAAAAGGAGCTAAGTTCATTTTCAAGCTTGGAAGCCATTTAATCTTCTCGCCAAACTTTAACCAAAGCATGTCTGTAAGCTCCTCTCCTTTCACTATGTACTTGGCAATACCAACAACACTTGCAATGTTCATAGGATCCAGTCCCATGTCTAAAAATGACAATACTTTTAATTTCTGGACGGTTAAATTGGCATCAGCATACATCGTGTTAATTTGGTTGACATATCCATAAATCTCGTTATAACCATTGTCCTTAATTAAACCGATATGCGCTGCTAAATCATTATTAGTAAATAAGTAAAGTAAGGCGTCTTCATATGCAAAGTCCTGATTAATTAGTGTGTTTTTCCTTGCCAGATCAGATAAAACGGAGCTTCCTTCCATTGCAGCAGCTATATTCAATGATTGCTGAAAGGAGGAAATCGAATCAGTAAAAGTTGAAACAACCGTTGAAAAATCATCGGTATAGGGAGGAGGCAATTTTAAATTGACTTGAGTATTCGTTCCACCACTTTGATCTAATCTGTATTTAGAACCAAACACAAACCGCTGAGTTGAATAGATTGAGTAGTTCATGGTATAGTCAATCAAAAAAGTTTTGGAAAGTCTATATAGTGAATTTCCAATTTTTGAAATCGTGTTGTCCTTTTTAAAAATATTTGCTGGTATGAATCTATTTTGCAGTCTAGAAATAGCTTGATGATCAGAAAGTAAATGATTCGCTCCAAAATCGGCAGACAAATCTCCTTGATACATGAGACTGTACATTGAATTCAAATCTTGCTTGGATCGCTTTTCTTTCTTTTCTTTTTTATCAGATTTATCATCTTTTTTTCAAAACTGGCCATGACTAGAAAAGGCAAATGGAAGAACTAAAAGCAAAACAAAAAGGATTCTCCTAATTTGAAATTTAAGATGCAAATGTAATCCATAATTGCAAGATCACGTATGGATTAAATTTCCAATTATTATGCCTTAATCTCATAATTTGGATCACTTACCATAATCATTGAACCTTTATAGAAAAACCATCCACTAATTGCCATGAGCGCATGACTTATATCTAGATGATTGAACCAATGTCCGAAGCCAAATTTAGTTAGGAAGCACACGGCACCAATTAGCGAAACAAATACCCCTATTAAGAAAAGTTTAGCTCCCTTATGCTTGGTCATGATGTATATGTATCCGTGAAATAATCCGACAATGATCAACAATCCGTAGGCTGAATGAATCACGACAAATATAAAATCTAACGTGAGGTAAGAAATTAAGACAAACGTGGCTAGCTCAATTAAGTTCAGCCATCTAAAGAACTTGGCGTAAAACGGTTTTGTAAGTCCAGCAGAATAAACAATTACAGCACGCTCGGCCAATGCAACAGAAAACATGCTCACTCCCCAATAAGGTAATTTCCAGTAAATATTAAGTGCATAATTAAAACCATGGCCCAAAAGACCTCCCAATATGGTTGATATCCCCATCAACAAGAAAA
>JBLIOB010000134.1:0-10701 GCA_047639575.1 Parvicellaceae bacterium | reverse complement strand
GGTCGTTTTTCCATCCAACAGCAAAAGCACTATTTTCTTTAGTTAGGCCCCTGCCTTCGTAGAATTCTAGTTGTTTAGATCTAGTTAGTTTGAGAACTTTTGTGGACATGCTTTACAATTGCTTTTGAATCAGATTTTAATTCTTTAAATATTTTCGAAAGATACACCGCAATAATTCCTGCACAAAGAATTATTATCCCGCCAAGGGTCCAAATTGAAAGCATTATTTCAAACCTACCGAACAATTGGCGACTAGTTGACAAATTGTAAAACTCAACTCCTAAAAAGGAAAGGAAAGAGACTAGGAAAATCGCTAAGCCAAGAAAGAATATTGCGATTAAAGGTTTAGTCGAAGAGTTGGTTATCGCGGTAGTAGCGATGTTCATTTTTTTCCAGAAAGTATAAGTTGTATTCCCCCTAGATTCCTTGATTACTGGAATTGATTTCTGTTCAAATCCAGTTCTTGCAAACTGAATCCATAAATCATATTCTTGATCTTTTAGTTGAAGTAAGCCATCAGCATAGCGTTTAGACATTACACGAGCTGTTAGCGTGTCAGATTCGTATTTATGCTCGGACAGTTTGTTTATCAATCGATAGAACCAGGAGCCTAACACTCTTTCCGTTTTTTTTCCTTTTCTAGATTCTTGCCTTCCGTAAACCACGTCTATGTCGTCATTGGTCATTAGCTCCTGGTAAAATGGAACCAAGCATTCTGGTGGCTCTTCAAGATCACAGTCTATTAAGAATATCGTTTCTCCAGAGCAATGAGCAATTCCAGTCTTCATTGCAATGTGATGACCAAAATTTCTAGATAATTCAACGAGTTTTACGTTAGAATCTATCGAAATTAAACGAAGCACAGTTTCTTTAGAGTGATCAGGGGATCCATCATCTACGAACACAAATTCATAATCAACATCTATTTGTTTAATGGCCTGAATCGTACGAGTATAGAACTGGTCTATATAGCTTTCCGATTGATAAAGAGAAGAGACAATTGAAATTTTCATTTGCAATGTTTCAAAAATAGTTGTGCGTTCGAACCTTCACTAAAGATTAAATCCAAAATACTTACCTCATGCTTAAAAGGAGGATGAGCTTGTTCATATTGGGGATATCCTGAGTAATCGATAATGTTCAATTTAAGTTGCTTTTCTTTAAATAATTCAGGTTTAAGATAAGAATTTGCTTTCGGACCTGTATAGTAGCTATTTGCGTTTAAATCTTTACAGATGGATATTATTCTTTCGTTTGGGTCTTCCTTTAAGCTAAATTCTCTACTATCTACCAATTTCGTATGAATTCCTAAATACTGATTAATGGCTTTTATAAAGTGAAGATTGATCTCTGTTAAATTATTTGATTCACAGGTATCATACAGGTTTTTAATCCAAGGAATAACTTCATTAAAACATTTGCTTTTGGAATAAGCATGATGTAACGTTTTGAAGTGCTTGGACTTCCATCCGGGGCTTTCTAAGTCAGATTTTGAGACTGAAGCTGCATTAATTTTCTGATCACGCTTTCCTTTGACGTCAATAGGAATTGTTAACCATTTAATTCCGTTGGTGGTTTTAATCATGTTTCGATTACGCCAATCTCTTTTCGTGTAAAGCATATCGTCATACACTACATACACATCGACCATAGCAATATTGTCGAAAAAACCTTTCCAAGGGATGTAATTTGATTGTGTAATGAGAACCTTCATAAGCTAGGGCACTAAGCTAAGTTCTTCCTTTAAAACAAGGATTACTTCTCCAGTATTTTTATCAGTTAAGCGTTCTAGTTCATTTAACTTAAAGCATGCTGGGACTCTATTCGAAGACTCACAAATTAGCATTCTAGAATTCGTATGCTGAGCATACTTTAACGGACTATTTCTATCAAACTTAATGTCTAATAAGAATTTATAATAAGTAGAAGATGTAATTATTTTCCGTTCATAATCAGCGGATAGTCCAGTAGAAATAGAGATGTAAGGTGCATCTATGCTTGAAATATTGTCTTGGCCAGAAAGGGTGTAGAAATAGCCTCCACAGAGTGTAGAAGCCAAAATTGGATACTTGTTGGAGATAGTTAAGTTATAAGATGCTGTATCTAATAAAACCAATTTGTTTGGGTTATCGTATTTCTCATTCAATTTAAATGCTTCAGTAATGAAAAGGGAGGAATAATTTTTTTGGTGTCCTGAATGATTGGAAAGAATATGGTAAGATGAGACTGAAATAAAGGATACGCAAATCAAGGTTAATGTTAGTCGTATCATTTTTTTGGGAATTGCTAAAAACAAGTAAATAACGTTTAAAGCGAGTGCTAGGTTTAACACGGTAATTCCCAAAACGGTGATCAATTGAAAAGTATCTGGGCCTAAGTACCTGAAAACAGTCCATAATATCAATGTGATTAAGTAAAACCCAATCGCACAAAAATTGATGGCTCGTATCGTTTTGTTAACCCTTATTTTAAAGATGAATCGCAAGCATAAAAAAGTAATGATCCAAAAGGAATAAGTGACCATGGTTTCTTGAGGAATCGTAGACAGTAAATAATAAATATCGGTTTGATAATTAATCTCAAATAATAGATTCGTTCCGGAAATTTCAGGAGTTAACCGATTTCCAAATAACCGGTAGAACCCAAAGAAAGTACTAGCTGATATGGCTAGTAGAATAACGGTGTTTAAAGTTGTTTTATGCGGAACATTCCTATTGAATAATTGCCAAACAATTATTAAAACAAAAAAGATAATAATGGCTGGAGTAAAGAGTGGGTTTAAGAAAATTAGAGAAAGAATTGTTACAAAAGAAAGGCTCGTTTTACCCTTAATTAAGAAGAAAATAGACGCAATTAGAAATAAATAATATGGTAATACTTTTAAGTTAGAAGAATGCTCAGTTGGAAGTAGTTGTAAGTTCGAAAGCTCTTTGAATGATTGGCTTTGAAACCACTCAGTTGGTATCCAGCCTGAAATAAAAAGTGCGATAAAGCCTAAGCTAATCAACAGAATTGCTCTGTGGTTCGGAAAATAGTTTTCGAGTACTGATCCAAACCCCATAACTATAATGCTAGAGAATACGGGAGAAGAGATTAAGACGATGGAGTAGGTGCTATTTAATGCGGGCACAAATGAGAAAATACTGTTAAACCATTCCAAGAAATAGTGATAAGGCTCAGCTATTGTTATAGAGTTATTAATTTTATTTTCAAATCCATAAGTATTTTCAAAGCCCCATATTTGAAGTGATTCTGACAGATTACCGTAAAATAAAATATCTCTTTCAGGTAGCTTAAGCTGAAACGTGTCCAAATTCAGTATTGGTAATAATTGGATTATAAAAAATCCTAGAATAACTGCTGCTAGTAAAATAATGTGCTGTCCTGATATGCACAATGGACGAATTTTGAAATGATAATTTGCTCTGTTAATTATAAAGTAAATCACGAACAATAGTATGGGTCCAATTAGGATAGACTTAAATCCTGTTCTAATCAGTGCCGTGCTACATGCAACAAATACTATTCCAGTAAGAAGAGAAATAAAAGTATTGTTGATTGGCTGTAGATTTTTAGTATCCGTAATTAGACCTAAAAGTAAATTGCCTAAAAATAAGATCGCCAAAACGGAACAAAAACTTACAATTAGATAAAGAACTATATCCATGAGTGAGACAAAGTAGCAAAAACATACTGATCTTTCATCAATTAAGTTAATAGGTTTGAGCATTGCAATATGTTGATCGAACTGAATTAATGGCTGAACTGCATTTGAATTATGATAAATAATCAAACCTTAACACGGTATTAATCGTTAAATTCACGGTATGCGCTATTTAATCATCTTATTACTGTTATTCCCTCTGGTCGGGTATTCTCAATCTGATCAAAAGGAATTCATGAATCTCCAGACCAAGATGCTCGTCCAGCAAAAGTCGGATCATGAAATGGTATCTATTTTTATTCGAGGTGATGTAAATAGAATAAACGGCTACCTAAAATCAAAAGGCAGATTAGTTAAAGGGCAAGTTAAAAACTTGGTTCTGGCGGAAGTTGAGATTCTTGACATTAAGTTTTTAGCTAAACAAAACTTCATTGAAGGATTTGAATTTGAATGGGGAAAACGAACCATATTAGGTGACTCTCTTTTGATAAAAAACAACGCAATTGCCGTTCATGCTGGTCAAAGTCCTCTTTTTAAAGGGTATTCCGGTAAAAATGTTATCTCCGGGGTAGTTGACACTGGAATAGCAATGGAGCATATGGATTTTAGAAATGCTGATTCAAGCACTAGAATCATGGCTATTTGGGATCAGACACTTCCAATTGGTCCATTAACTCCATCATTCGGATATGGTGAAGCTTTTGACAGCTCTCATGTTAATGCTGGAACAACAACACATTATGATAATTCTGGTCATGGTTCAGGTGTTGCAGGAGTAATGGCAGGAAATGGATCTCATAGCAGTAAATACATTGGGCTTGCCCCTGAATCGGACATTATTGCGGTAAAGCTTGATTTTAGTGGAGTTAATTTAACAGCTAGTGTTGATGCATTCAAATACATTTATGATCTGGCAGATTCTTATAATAAGCCTTGCGTAATTAATGCGAGCTATGGTGATTACTTAGGTTCTCACGATGGACTTGATGCCACCGCTTTATTTTTAGATAGCCTTATTAATGATAAACCGGGCAGGCTGTTTGTAGCTGCTGCTGGTAATTCTGGTGATTGGGGTCCTTACCATTTGAAACACCAAGTTTCTTCAGATACCAATTTCACATGGTTTGTTCCAAACCCCACATCTTCTGCGGGAAACACTGTTTTCATTGATCTGTGGGCTGATACAGCTGATTTATCTAACTTGAATTTTTCAATCGGAGCAGATCACAACGTTACTTTTGCCCATGCAGGACATTTAAATTTTAGAAATATAATTGCTGATGGATTAGTTGGATCCACCATTTATGATTCGGTTATGAGTGGGACCAATAAACTTGCTGATGTAGAAATCTATACTGAGTTAAGAGGAGGACAGTATAATTTACAAATTTACCTTCCTGACGTAGACTCGATGGATTATAATTATAGCCTTGTGTCAACAGGGTCTGGGACATATGATCTTTGGACCGCACCATGGTTAGGACTTGAAATAGGACCAGATGTAGTTTGGTTGTCAGATATGGTTAAGTCCGGTCTTCCAACTTCAGGGACATGGCCATCTATGTCGAGCTACCATTTGCCAGATTCAGCTCAATCAGTCGTTAGCGGATTCCAATGTCATCCTAATGTTGTTGCTACTGGTCATTATGTGCAGGCTTCAGGTTACACTAATTACCTTGGAGCATTCCAGCTTTGTCCAGAATTAACGGATAGCATTGCAATGAATTCAAGTGCGGGTCCAAACAGGCAAGGAGTAGTAAAGCCCGATGTTACTTCTACCGGAAGATGGGTATTAGGAACTTATCCTATCACAAAAAGTATTACGGTGCAGGGAGGTGCAAATGCTTGGAAACTTTCTCAGACTGGATTCCACCTAATTAGATCAGGAACTTCGTTTTCTTCACCTTCTGTAGCGGGAATAGGTGCCCTTTTGCTTGAAAAGTGTCCTACAATTACTCAACAAGAATTTATTAGTTTACTCAAATCCACTTCTTTTGGAGATGGATTCTCTGGGCCGGTTCCAAATAATAGATGGGGATACGGAAAAACTGATGCTTTTGCGGTTTTAAACGCAACAAACTTAAGTCCAAATGTCATAGGAGATTCTGCGTTTTGCTTTGGAGAAGTTACTTCCTTATCTACAGACAGTACGTACGATAACTACAACTGGGACGGTGCTACTACTTCGAATACAATTGTATTGGATTCAACTTCAGGTGGTTTTCTAATTGTAGAAAATTTAAATGGATGCAAAAGCGATACAGTGCTGTATTCGGTTGTTGAACATCCGTTGCCAGCCGTTCCTTTCATATCTAATTTAGGAACTGGTAATTTGCTCACGTCAAATTCAGATTCTATTCAATGGTACGTTGACGGTAGTGCAATAATTGGGGAAAACGACACAAGTTTTATCCACACTGGTCCAACTTTTCCAGCTTCAATTATGGTAGAACATATAGATTCCAATGGGTGTTCTTCATTTTCGGATAGTCTTATGGTTACCAGTTTGTTTGAGAACTCGAAGTTGGATTACTCCGTTTTTCCAAATCCTGCAACAGATCATTTGTTCATAGAGTCTGCTGATGTAATTGATAAAATCACTATTCGAGATATAAATGGTAAAATAATTCGAGTTGAAATAGTTCAGAAGAAGATTCATCGTTTATTGGTACAGGGTCTGGAGTCTGGGTTATATACAATTCAAATCCGTTCTGGAAAAAACGTTGGAAACTCGAAATTCCAAGTTCTACGTTAGGACTATACCGAAAAGAAGAAGCCTCAGAAAGTCTTCAAGAGTTAAAAGGGGTTTTATGAATACGTAGTTCATCTCTATACTGCAGCTCTGTCCATCTGGAAAATCAGCTCCCAAATAATTATTGAATTACCAAAATTCTTGCAATAATGTTCCTGTTTAATTGAGTGATGAACCCTACGATTAGCCTACTGGACAAGGATATAATTCTCGATAAAGCGCCAAGATGACTATGTCTGAATGAACTATCAATACAAGCACTATGTTTGAAAGAGTAAGAGCTTATAGATTTCCTTATTAGCAAGTCATGTAATGTTTGAAAAGAAATAAAATCTGGATTATTTAACCTTCGGGATACGGGATTTCCGAATTTCTACTTTGTATTCTTTTTCATTCACTATAATAGCTATGGACTTGGCTTTTACTAGAGTTTTTATCTTGTAGATCTTTGGCTCTTTCGGAGTTTTAAAAGAACTTAAAAGTAGTGGGTGATTTAAAATGACATTGGTATCATTAGTAAATATTCCAATAACTTGAATGTGATCATGATGATAATTCATTATTTGAATTGTGATTGAATCACCTTTGTTCTTTTTTGAATATGCAATGCACGAAGCTTGTGAATGAAATTCTGGTAAAGATGAAATGTCCGCAAATTCAGCAGGGAAGTGCTTTTCTGGAAAGGTTGATTGATCTAAATTTTTAAGTTGCTGGTGAATTAGCTTTGCTCGATATAGCATAGCTGCAGAAGAAAAGGAATATCCAGTAAATTCTTTTTGAAGAATTGTTTCGCGGCTTGTAATTTCGTTTTGATGATTAGATAAGAAATTATTAATGTACTTCTCGTTACTAAAACTTTTTAAATAGTGGATAAATTTTGACTTAAACTTATCGCTAGACACAAGGTTTAAAAAGCGTTTTTGTCTAATGTATTTAGTTTGGAATTTTTTCAGTAATTCAATTCTTACGGAAGACGCATTAAAACTTGCATTTCCGTCAAACCCTATCGGTTCTAATAGTTTAGTTTCTATGTTGTAATAATATCTTGTATTGTGCCAGAGGTAGCTGTGGGAGGCTCCAGCCAGTTCGCAAATAGCAAAATACTTGGCCAACAAGTCAATATTGAAAATGCTATCTAAAGGTTGCAGATTATGTTGATGAGCATAAAGCATTGATCTAGCTTTTGAAGCCTGCTTTTTAGCTTTTCCCTTCTTGTATTTAAATTTTGAATAGATCAATATTTCGGAAGATTCAATCACTGGATATTCCCAAATTGAAGGAGTTTGTGCGGCTCGCATTTGCCATAAAACGTCTTCATCAAATTTAAGTATTGGGCCTGGAATTCTAGACTGACTTTCTAACAAATCAGCAGTGAAATGATCGGTAATTGCCATTATTACTACTGGGTTTTCATTTAATTGATATGGAATGAAGTCGTAGTAGGGTGTAAGTACGTTTTCTGATGCTAAAAGCTTCCTGAAAACCCACTCATTAAGCATGTTTTTAGCCAGGGGTGTCTGAATTGAAAACTTGCTCATTCCCCTAAATTTACTTTCAGGCTCAATTCGTAAAGACCAATTTTCTCCTTCAAGGTGATCGGTCCAATCTCCTTTGAGTCGAACTTTAACCTTCATAGTGTCGATGAGAGCATCAACTAAGTCTCCACTTTCTTTGATAAGCACTCCGACTTTAAGTGCATCTGTTCGTTTATCGGAAAGTTGTTGAAATGACGAATGCGGAATTTGAATCGACAATAAATCTTCTAAATCATAATCCAATTTTGATATAATACTATTCGAAGTAATTTCACATGAAAAATCATCGAACCAAGCTGTATCCTTTAATTCGCCTGTGAAAAGACAGAATATTGATACTGTGTCTACGTCTGTTTTTAGGTAATTATTGTACTTGAGTACTAACTCTTCCCAATCACCCGAAGTTTTTCCTGACGGTATAGCATAATTATATTGGCCATTTTGATTTAATACACACAGATCAGAGGAGTGCCCACGCATATATCTCCAAACTTTCACATTGATTTCGTCAAGAAAATCAGACCCTGTTAAATCAAGTGCAAAAGATTGATTGTGTCCTTTGCAGATTTTAACGGAGACCTTACCAGAAAGAGAAATACTATTATCGATTAAGTGAGACCCTCTTAGATGTATTCCGCTGATATTTGTCCGAATCCAATCCCCGTTGATTGTTTCTGAATCAGAGGTTAATTGACCGGTCCAAGCGTTTTTGGCTACAATGCTATCAGAATCTCCACAGGAAACAACTGAGAGGCAAACGATTAAAATAAAGAGGGGCAGAAGATAGATTTTCAATCAATTATTGTTTTGATGTGGTTTTTGAAGAGCTGACTAAAGATCTATTTATTTCTTTCATCTCATTCTCTGATAAATGTCGCCATTTCCCAACAGGCAAATCCAATTGAATATTCATTATTCTTATTCTTTTAAGTTTAAGAACTTCATAATCAAAATGTTCGCACATTCTTCTGATCTGTCGATTTAGGCCTTGAGTAAGGATAATCCTAAATTCATCATTGCTTAATTGTTCAACGAAGCATTTATTGGTAACTGAGTCTAATACCAGAACACCATTACTCATGTCTTGAATAAACTTTTTAGTGATCTTCTTGTCCACCTTCACAACATATTCCTTTTCATGGTTATTTCCAGCTCTAAGGATCTTATTTACTATATCTCCATCACTAGTTAAAAAGATGAGCCCTTGACTTGGCTTATCAAGTCTGCCAATTGGAAAAATACGTTTCGGAAATTTTATATAATCTATAATGTTGTTTTTTTCAACGCTTGTGTCAGTCGTACACACAATGCCAATTGGTTTATTAAAAGCGATGTAAACAGGTTTTTCTTTTGATTTAGATATCAGCTTTCCGTCAACTTTCACTTCATCTCCAGGAGCAACTTTAGTACCCATTACTGGTACTTTTCCATTTATGGTTACTCGATTAGACGCGATCAGTTTGTCACCTTCTCGTCTTGAGCAGTAACCTGCTTCACTGAGGAATTTGTTTATTCTAGTTAAATGTTGATCGGACATTGAATAGAGCCAATTTGGTGGCTGAAAGTTAAGCTGATTATTCTATTTGATTTGATTATTGATCAATTTTTCAAGGACATCAGAAAATCTCCAATAAGGGTTAATAGTAGAAGTAATAATTTCCATGATTAGCTAAATTTTTTAATTTTAACGGATGCGATATATGATACTGGTTTTGTTAGGAGTTGTTTTCTTTTCTTGCAGTAACGCAAATACAAGAGAAATAACCGTAGTAGAACATGTCTTTTCTTTAATTGATACTAAAGATGCGGATGGCTTTGATTCAATGAAATCAGCCGAAGATGGCGCAGATGCATACTGAACGCGGTAATAGGTGATCGCTTTTTTAAGTGCAGGACTAAACCGAGACGTAGATAGTTCTAGGGCTTCTGAGTTGCAAAGTTTGCATATGGCAAATCTTAGGAGAATGGCCGATGACGGAAAGTTGGTTTTAGCAGGTCCATTTTTAGGAAACGGTGAATTAGGAGGTATTTATATATTCAATGTTCCAACTATAGAGGAGGCTATGGAATTGACCAATAGTGATCCAGCTGTGCAAGCAGGAAGTTTGTCCATGGAGTTAAAACCATGGTACGGTTCAGCGGCATTAATGGAAGTGAGTAAAATCCATGATGAAATATCAAAAATCAAATTCTAAGTTCCTCAACCGTGCTTTTTTTCCTTATCTCGGTCAGCAGATTAAGTTGATTCGTCCTAAAGAAGCTTGATAAAAGCAATCTATTCAAGGTTTTTAACGTCTATTATATAAGCCTGCTCAGTAGGTAATGATGATAAGATGACTAAATCGAAACGAAAAAAACAAGATCGAAGGCTAGTTAAAAAGCTAGAAAATTCCAATCGCTTGGTTGCGAAAGCAACTGTGCTTATAATTATTGTTACGGTTACCGTTATTCTTGGTGCTTCGTATTAAAGTCCGTCCTTAAAAGCTTGATTTAACTCTTTCCAATCAAGAATACCATTTGTAGTGAACGCCTTTGGCAAATAATAGAATCTTGATTACCTAAGTTTGCAAAAAAAAACTAAAGAATGACAGGAATCAATATACTTTCCAAAACAGAAATCGAAGCATTCGAACAGTTGCCAAATATCTCTGGGCAGGAATGGACTGACATCATTTTTCAGAGGAGCAAGACATCATTGCTGGGTGCAAGCAGCTAATCCAGAACTCCATAATCCTTTGGAATTACATGAA